>JAGHSB010000065.1 GCA_018066075.1 Candidatus Treponema scatequi | reverse complement strand
TCAGGGTATTGCTGCAGTTAAGAATGGTAATGGAGGCGAAGGCGGCGTTAAGTCTTTGCAGGAATATCATTCATTGGTAAAATAAGATGAATTAATGTGGTGGTTGAGCATGCGGTCCCTGAGCTCTGTCGAAGGGTCGAAACCACCTGTATTAAAGTAAAACTCCCGCTGGTCGGTAAAAACTGACTGGCGGGAGTTTTTTTGTGTATGACGACCCTAATATGTTGTGACTTCTGTCAAGAATAAATCAGGAAAGATGTTCGGCAATTTACCAACTCTAATATTCTTGGATCATGAAAAGAATCATGCCACTTAGGTCAATGGATTCGCCAAAGTTCTTTCTATCTCCAATCAAGCATAGCATTTATTTAAAAAACCGCTTACCAGGGTCGTCTAAGATAACTAATCCTTGTCGCCTGATTTGTTCTTGATAAAAATCTTTGCAAAAAAATTATGTTTAATCTAGGCGATGTTGTCAGTCATCATTCCCCAGATAAAACAAGCTAACTCACGTGCTGCAGCTGTTGTGGCTACATTCGCATTTTTCCCTCTGTCTTCCAAATGCTTGATCTTATTTTTTATTCTAATTCTGCATTTATCAGCATAAGCTATTACTAGAGGATCCTTTCCTTTCTGCCTGTCCTCAAGTCTCTTTGATTTCTTCGCCTGAGGACAAGACTTTTTTATACTCTTGGCACTTTCCGTTAAAAGACGCCTTAAATAACAATTTCCAGCTTTTGTTATACCAAGCTTCGTCACTGATTTTCCACTGGACCACTCGGCTGGTATCAGCCCAAGATATTTTGAAAAATCAAATGCTGATGCAAATCTATTGAAATCACCTACTTCTGATGCAATTGAAACCGCTGTTACAACTTCAATTCCACTGAAACATACAAGTCTGTCTACTTTTGCCTTTATTTCTTTATCCTGAGCAATTTCTTCCAATCTGGCTTCTATATTTTTCAGCCTAGCTTCAAGAGTATTGATTGAAATCATATATTCATTAAAGGCTTCCTGTAGGTATGCATCATCAAACTTCAAGTTCTTAAGCCATGTTCTATGTTTTATTGTCCAGTATGAAGAACCATCTGTATACTTTTTCCCCTGTCTAAGAAGAAAAGCCATTATAACTTGTTTTGAATTTTTCAATTCTTTTTTTATGTTTATTCTCATTCTGCAGTATTCTTTTATAGCTTCTTCTTTTGGTGATGCAATATTAACTGAACTATAATCTTTCGTAAAAAGTGTTTTTGCTAGATTTCGGGCATCAATTCTGTCATTCTTAATTCTATAATCTGCTGTATGTTTCAATGAAGTTGGTGCCATAACGACACAGGAATAATTAGCTTTTAATAAATCCCTGCATAACCCAAATCCTGTGGGTCCGGCTTCATATCCGCATACAAACATCGTTTCTTCACCTAACTGCTTCTTTACATTTTCTAGATATCTCAACACATTCTGTGTTGTTGCTTTCATTGTTTTTTCATAAAGATTTCTGTCTGTTCTTGAATCATAACAGCAGATTGAATAAGTATCTTTATGGACGTCCATTCCTACATAGATTATACTTGTCATGTTGTGCTCCTTTTTTGCATTTAGGTAATGCTTCTTAATTGAGTTTTGTTCTATCCCAATTGTGAAGCAAAATCCTCGTTTTTGCAAAAATCAGGAGTCACAACATATTGTCTCCAAAAATTGCGGGTCGTTATATGAACTGTTTTTCTGCTCCTTTGCGGTTATTTGTAATTCTCATACGTCTCTTCGAGCCGTTTGCCTATAGGAAATTATTGACATTTGCGCTTTCGCGCAAGGGCATGAAAACCTCACTTTGCAGTAATACATATCCGTCTTTTATACGAGACTTTAAATCTTTGAACAAAAAAAATCCCGCCAGTCAGTTTTGATTTACCGACCAGTGGGGGTTTTAGGGGGAAAGCAATTTATTGCGTCCCCCTAGGAGAAAGGGTAGGCTGCAACGAAGCGCAGCCGTAGGGAAAGGCTTTTCCCTCCTTTAATTTACTTCACCATTGAGTGATATTCTTGTAATGAACGAACGCTTCTGCCATAACTTCTCCTTCAATCTCATGCTATATTCAGGGCTTTAAAGATGTTCAGATA
>JAGHSB010000052.1 GCA_018066075.1 Candidatus Treponema scatequi | reverse complement strand
CTTTTAGGGGATTAAATGAAAAAGTATTTACTTTTTGCATTGATGGCTGGTTTGCTTATTTTTGCTTCATGTAAATCTACTGAACAGGAAGGCGCTGGTGATGACCAGACAACACAGCAGACAGTTGAAAACACAGATGATGATAATTTGAAAGGTTTGTCTTTTGATGAACTCGCTGCTAAAGCAGATGAAGCTCGTGCTAAGGCTGTAGAAGCTGGTGCTGAAAAGCATTATGCAGATCAGTTCAAGGTAACTGATGAAATGCTTTTGGCTGCAAAAGATAACAAAGATTCAAAGAAAGTAAAAGACGCTTTCTATAGATATCGTGCTATGGAAAAAGCAGCACAGACAAAAGATCTTAAAGCTAAAATCGAAGACTTAGGTTTTGCTGATGAAAACCGTGTTGCTTATGATGCAGCAGGAAAGCTTTATGATGAACTTGAAAAAACAATTGCAGAAAATGCAGACGGCGAAACAATGTACAAGAGTGCAGATGTTGCTTACGCTGCTTACTATGCAATCTACTATGATTCATTCAAGAAACTTGCAACAAAAGAAAGAGAAGAAGCTCTTGCTCAGAAGAAAAATGCAGACAGCGTAAAAGCTGGTGTTGCCCGCAAAGAAGAATATAAAGCATATGCAGATCTTATCCAGACTGGTGACAACCACTTTGTAACAAAAGCTCCGGATAAAGCTTATGAAAGCTATAAAGAAGCAAAAGAAAAATTTGAAGCTTTGTTCAATGATGTTTCAGAAAAGAGAGCAGAAGCTCAGAGAAAGATCGAAGAAGCAAAAGCAAAAGTTCGTGAAGTAGAAACATTCGCTGGTGAAGCAGATGATGTTGCTCCACTTGGAGATGAAAAGATTGACGGTATCGAAGAAAAAGATGCAGTTCTTCTTGAAGAAGAAAAATTTGCTAACCCTGATGATGCTGTAATCAAAGTTGACGACACTGTAAAAGTAGAAAATGACAGTGCTGTTCAGGTATTCAAAGAAGCTGTTGGAGTGGAGGGTAAATAATTATGAAAAGATTTATTACTGTTTTAACTGTTGCTTTATTAGCAGGTTCCATTTTTGCAGCAAACTACAGCTACAAAAACAACACATACCAGAAGCTCGCTGACGAATATACAAAAAAAGCAGAAGACGCTTTGGACGCAGGTGAATATGACCTTTCAGTAGAATACGCAATGAAAGCAGAAGAAAATGCTGCATTGTCAAAAGCATTCATCGAAAGCATGCTTGCCCGCCAGAACGCAGAAGAACAGCTTGCTCTTGCTGAAAAGAAACTCAACTGGGCAAAGAGCATTCTTGCTGACAAAAACTTCCCGATGGCATATTCAACTTCTGAACAGGCATACAACAATGCAAAAGAAGCATATGACAGAGAAGACTATGTAAGTGCAGAAAACTATGCACGCCAGGCAATCGCAGCACTCGAAGGTGTTCGCGAAGTTACTCCACTTCCACAGTTCTATGTTGTTCGCCCATGGGCAGAAACAAAAGACTGCTACTGGAACATTTCTGGCCGCAAATATGTTTACAACAATCCTTTGCTCTGGGAAAACCTTTACCAGAAGAACAAGGACAAAATGCCTAAACCAAATGATCCTAACCTTATCCTTCCTGGAATGAAGATGGAAATTCCATCCCTCACAGGTGAATATCGTGAAGGAACATACAATCCTAACAAGGATTACGAAGCTTACAGTGCAAACCGCTAATCGGGGAGTTAAAGTAATGCTTTAGGAAAAGGCGATGTGATTTTTGTAAATCATATCGCCTTTTTTTTATTTTTAGTGTAATATGATGAAAAGGAGCTAAAAAATGTCCATGACAAATGTACCTGAGATTTTTGGAAGCATGGTTTATAACGAAACAGTTATGAAACAGACTCTTTCTTCAAGCGTTTACAAAGCACTTAAACAGACGATGTCAGAAGGAACTCCGCTTGATTTAACAACAGCAAATCAGATTGCAGAAAGTATGAAAAACTGGGCAATTTCAAAAGGTGCAACTCACTTTTCACACTGGTTTCAGCCGCTTACTGGAATCACTGCAGAAAAACATGACAGCTTTTTAACTCCAGCCCCAGAAGGAAAAATCATCATGTCCTTCTCCGGAAAAGAACTCATCAAGGGTGAACCTGACGCGTCGAGCTTTCCAAACGGTGGAAAACGTTCTACATTTGAAGCACGCGGTTACACAGTAGGGGACCCGACTTCTTATCCGTTTATCAAAGATCACACACTCTGCATTCCGACAGCTTTCTGTTCATACACAGGTGAAGCTCTCGATAAAAAGACTCCGCTTCTTCGTTCAATGGAAGCACTCAACGAACAGTCTCTCCGCATCTTAAAACTTTTCGGAAACGATGCAAAACATGTTACGACAACAATGGGACCTGAACAGGAATATTTTCTTGTTGATGAAAAACTCTATCAGCAGAGAAAAGACCTTAAGATGTGCGGCCGTACATTGTTCGGTTCAAAACCTGTAAAAGGTCAGGAAATGGACGACCAGTATTTTGCAGCAATCAAGCCTCGTGTAATCGAATACATGGAAGATTTGAATACAGAACTCTGGAAGCTCGGAATCTATTGTAAGACAGAACATAACGAAGCAGCTCCTGCTCAGCACGAAATGGCTCCAATCTTTACGACATCAAATCTTGCTGCTGACCAGAACCAGCTCACAATGGAAATAATGAAAAAGGTTGCACGCCGTCACGGACTTATCTGTCTCTTGCACGAAAAACCATTTGCAGGCGTTGCCGGAAGCGGTAAGCACAACAACTGGTCAATTGCAACTGACAAAGGCGAAAACCTTTTCGCACCTGGAAAGACTCCACGAGACAACGCACAGTTCCTTTTGTTCTTGACTGCAGTCATGAAAGCTGTTGATGACAATCAGGATTTGCTCCGCTACAGTGTTGCAAGTGCCGGAAATGATAACCGTCTTGGAGTTACAGAAGCGCCTCCCGCAATCATGTCGATGTATGTCGGTGATGAGCTTGAAGCAATTCTTGAATCAATTAAAGATGATAAATCTTACGACGGAAAACAGGGCGGCAAACTTGAAATCGGTGCTGACGTTCTTCCATCAATTCCAAAAGACTCAACAGACAGAAACAGAACTTCTCCTTTTGCATTTACAGGAAACAGATTTGAGTTTCGTGCAGTAGGAAGTTCACTTTCGATTTCTGGTCCTAATACAATCTTAAATGCGATTCTTGCAGACTCTTTGAGCAAGTTTGCTGACGAACTTGAAAAGTCAAATGACTTTGACAACGATTTGCAGAAACTTATCAAAAGAGAAATCACAGAACATTACCGCATCCTCTTTAATGGAAACGGTTACGGTCAGGAATGGATTGAAGAAGCAGAAAAGCGCGGACTTAAAAATTACCGCACAACTCCAAAAGCAATCGAACATTATCTTGATAAAAAGAATGTAGAACTTTTTGGTAAACTTGGAATTTACACAGAAGAAGAAATGCATTCTCACTCTGTAATCAAGCTTGAAAAATACTGTCAGGTTTTAAACATCGAAGTTGAAACAATGCTCGAGATGGTAAACCGCGACATTATTCCATCTGCATTCAAATACATGAACCTTCTTGCTGATACAGAATTTAAAATGCAGAGAGTATTCAATCTTTGCGATGCAGGCCTCAACATGATGAAAAAATTGAATGACCTCATCAATGATCTTGCAAACAATGCAGAAAAGCTTGGAAAAGTTCACGAAGAAGTTAAGTCAATTGAAGACCTTATGGCAAAAGCTCACGGCTATGCAAAGCAGGTATTGCCGCAGATGAAAGCCGTTCGCGAAATTGCCGATCAGATTGAACCGCTTCTCGGCCAGGAATACAAACCGTTCCCAAGCTACGAAGATTTGTTGTTCAGCGTATAATAGCGCAGCATCACGAGTTTGCGTTGTAAACTTTATAACTTTTGTAGACATAAAAAAAAGAGATGACTTTCAAAGTCATCTCTTTTTTTTATGTCTAGAGTTTTCCGCTTTCGGCGGCGCCCGGGAGGCCGATGTCTTTTCGGTAGAACATGCCGTCAAAGTGAATTGTCTTCATCAAAGCGTATGCGTTGCTCCATGCTTCGTCGAATGAGTCTGCCTGAGAGCATGCTGCAAGAACGCGGCCACCAGATGTTACCATCGGATGAGCGATTGATGCAGTTTTGTCTGCACTGCGTCTGGCTTCGATTGCACCAGCGATAAAGATTTTTGTATTTTTGATTTCGTTTGCTTTTGCGTCGATTGTAATCTTGATTCCTTTTTTGTATGCATTAGGATATCCGCCAGAAACTGCAACAGGTGCAACTGCGTATCCTTTTTTCCATGCAAACTTGAAGTCTTTCAAAGTTCCATCAACGATTGACTGACACATATCTGCAAAATCAAAATCCATCATCGGAAGAACAACCTGAGTTTCAGGGTCTCCAAGACGAACATTGTATTCGAGAAGTTTTGGTCCGTTCTTTGTAATCATTACGCCAAAGAAAATGAAACCGCGGTAGTCAAAGTTTTCGGCAATGAGACCTTTGAGAGTTGGTTCAAGAATAGTTTTGTTAAACTGTTCCATTACCTGAGGAGTAACGTCGTCGAGTGGAGTAACTGCTCCCATTCCGCCGGTGTTTGGACCTTTTGCTCCGTCACAGAGTCTCTTGTGGTCGCGTGCAGGCAAGAATGGAACGATGATAGATTTGTTTTCTTTTGTATATTCAGGTGTTACGCTTACTGCAGCGAGAATTGAAATTTCAACACCTTCAAGATAGTCTTCGATAACAAGTTTCTTTCCGGCGTCACCAACGCGTCCAGAAACCATGATGTCTTTGATTGCAGCGTGTGCATCTGCAACAGTTGCTGCAACAACAACGCCTTTTCCGGCAGCAAGTCCGTCGGCTTTGATTACGATCGGCGCACCATGTGATTCCACATAATCATGAGCAGCCTGCTCTTCAGTAAAAGTTTTGCTCGCAGCACAAGCAACGCTATATTTTGCCATAAATTCTTTTGACAAATCTTTACTTGCTTCAAGCTGAGCGCCGTCGTGCTTTGGTCCGACACAAGGGATTCCGGCATTCCAGAATGCGTCTGCAATTCCTTCTGCAAGCGGATCTTCTGGTCCGATAACTGCAAGGTCGCAGCCTTCGTGTTTTGCAATTGCTGCGTACGGGTTTTCGCCGTCTTTAATGTAACTTTGTGCAAGTGGAATGTTACGGCATTTTTTTTCATTTGCTGTACCGCCGTTTCCTGGTACGCAAATAACTTCTTCAACTTTGGAACTTAATGCAAGTCTCCATGCGATTGTGTGTTCGCGGCCGCCTGAGCCGACAACTATTACTTTACTCATAGAAGTATATTAATGGAAAAAAAGGCAAATTTCAAGAATATGGAGAATTATGATATAATGGAATTTATAAAACAAGGGGTGTGAATTATGAAAAAGTTATATTTATGTGTAATGTCATTTATGCTGTTTTTTGTATTTTTTGCAAATTCTGAAGCAAAAGTTGATCATGTTGTAATTGTTCAGAAGTTTTATAATCAGTGGCTTGATAAAAAAATGGAAATTGAAATATTTAATGGAAGTCCTGATGAAATATCTGAGTTTGTAAAAACTGTTCAGAAAGCAAAAACAGCTTTACCATATCGTCAGATTAAAGAAGCTGTTAAAGAAGGCAAATTTGATGTTCAGTTTTATTATCAGGGAGAACTTACATTGCATTATGAAATTTTTAATCATTACAATGCATATA
>JAGHSB010000141.1 GCA_018066075.1 Candidatus Treponema scatequi | reverse complement strand
ATTTATAATATTAAAAAAAAGGCTGTCTGTAAGTAAACTGGTACTTTAGACAGCCTTGTGATGTTAAAGCTTTAATTACTGTCTCTTGAAGAGGTCAGCAAAAGACATTTTGTCGCCTTTTGTTACTTTAACTTCTTTATAGATTTCTTCGTAAAGCTTAGCTTCTTTTGCATCGTCAATAAGATATTCTTTTGAACGTGGGTCAGCATAGTGTTTTTTAACTTCGTCTACTGAAACTCCGCTTTCTTCTGCGATTTTTGCATACTGAGCTTCGATTTCTTCTGGTGTAACAGAGATGTTCTTGTCTTTAAGAAGGTTTTCAACGATGATTCTTGATTTGAGCATCTTTGCAGCGTCTTCTTTCCATTCAGCCTGCATTCCTTCTTTTGTCTGTCCAGAAGCTGTGATCATTCTTTCGAGCTGTTCTGTTGTTGTCTGGAACTGCTGAGCCATCATTCTCCATCTTCCGTCGAGTTCTGCCTGGAGCATTGATTCTGGAAGTTCAAACTGGTTCTTTTCTACGAGCTGAGAGAGGAGGTCATTGTTCTTGAGTTCTGCGATGCGGCGTTTTGCAGCTGTTTCCATCTGGCGTTTGAGATCTGCCTTGAGGTCGTCGAGAGTCTTGTACTTGTCGTTAACGTCCTGTGCAAGTTCATCGTCGAGAGCAGGAAGATTTCTAACTTTGCATGCTGTTACAGTTACGCTGATTTTTTTTGTCTTGCCTGCAAGTTCTTTATCTGCATCGTCTTTTTTGTATGTCTTTGTGATTTCTTTTGTTTCGTTCTTTTTCATACCGATGATTTCGTCATCGATTTTGTAGATGTTTTCGCCAGATCCAACTGTGAATACGAATCCTTCGCGTTTTGAACCTTCAACAATTGCACCGTTGTCATCGAGTTCTGAATAGTTGATTGTTACGATATCATCTTTTGCAACAGCTTCTGTATCTTTCTTGTCTGTTACAGTTGCGTTTCTTTCCTGAATGCCTTTAAGTTCTTCTGCGATTTCTGCGTCACCTACAGTTACCTGTGGTTCTTTTACAGTTACTCCAGAGAAGCTCTTAACTGATACTGCAGGGAATACGTCGTATGTTACAGTGAATGTAAGGTCTTTTCCAAGTTCAAATTCTGGAACTTTGTCCATCTGTGGCTGTGCATATGGAAGAGGGCGGTTTTCTTTTTCGTTTTCGTCAGAAAAGATTTCGTTCAATGAAGCGTCGATTGCTTCGCTCATTGTGTCTGCCTTCAATGCATCGCCGAATTTAGTTTCAAGTACTTTAGCTGGAACATGTCCCTTGCGAAATCCAGGGATCTGTGCGTTTTTAGTGTAGTTTGCAGTTACTTTTTTATAAGTGGCTTCAATGTCTGCCTTGTCGATTGTTACTGTAAGTTTTACTGCTGATTTTTCGAGTTTTTCGTAATTCTTTGTTAATTTCACGATACTGTCCTCTATTGAAAAAGATAAATAAAAAAAGCGATTCAGATTGCTCTAAATCGCTTTAATTTAGAGCGGGAAACGGGAGTTGGACCCGCGACATCCACCTTGGCAAGGTGGCGCTCTACCACTGAGCTATTCCCGCAAAAATATTTTGCTTGCGTCCTTGAAAAAGAACTGCGAGAGGAGGGACTTGAACCCTCAAGCCGAAGCACTAGATCCTAAGTCTAGCGTGTATGCCAGTTTCACCACTCTCGCTTAATGAAACCATGTGAAAGTAATATATCAAAATCCCCATTCTGTGTCTAGTGGTTTTAGGCTTTTAAGTGGAATTTTGTAAAGATGAACCTCATATTCCAAAACAAAAAAATCTCTTGAAACTTTTTTAAGGTAATACCGACATCACCTCCAAAGCCTGAACGCGATTGCAAACTGATGCTGCGTCTTTTTTCGTAGATAAAAACAGTTTTACTGTAAATTTTGAAAAACTTAAAAGAGAAGATATTTTGAGAGTTGTTTGTATGACTTATCTGGTTGTTCAAATAAAAAGGGCTAGGGGTTTAAGTTTGTTCAAAATTTAGCTGCGTAAAACTGTTTTTATCTGCTGCACCTGCGTAAAGAGACTTAGAATCAGTTTGCAGTCGCGTTCAGCCTTTGGATAGAAAAATTCATTGTTTAGTAAATTAATTTTCATTAATTAACTAAACAATGATTATGATGTTTTTCTTTCCAAAATTCCCCAAATCAATCTAACTCCTCACTAGCCGCACAAGGGGGATTTTGGTCATTTCTTTGACTTGAGGTTTCTTAAGCTCGACTGAGGGCTTTTAAAAAATCACTGACTAGGTAATTTCGTCGATGAAGTGGAAGTTCTGGTATACAAGGTCTGTCCCCGTGCAAGGATTTTTTCTCGTGGGAAGAAGGGTAAAAAGTATTACAAAGTAACATTCATCCTGCCTAAAGCCTGAGCAAGGGGAAAAATTTGGATGTAACACAGACAGGTTAGGATATAGAAATTAGATTTCGAAAGAAGTGTTGGTAAAATCCTAAACACAGATGGGACTGTAAACTGATTCTAAGTCTATTTGCGTACGCATAGAAAATAAAATGAAATTTTCGCAGTTAAATTCTGAAAAACTTAAATATTAGTCTTTAGGAATAGAACAGGCATATAAGTCATACCACAAAACATTCGTAATATCCTCTATTTTAAGTTTTTTAGAATTTACAGAAAATTTCATTTTATTTACGAAAAAAGGCGCAGTATCAGTTTGCAGTCACATCTGTTTTTGTGATTTAAGATGTATTTTTATTTAATCTGATTGTCTGTGTTAAGTTGTAAATTGTGTCAGCATCAGTTTGCCCCCGCACTCAGGCTTTAGGAATTGATGATGGTACTATTATATTTTTTTTATTGTTCTTCGCGTGGGAAGGGATGGTTGCAGGGGGACAGACCTCGTGGGGGCGAAGTTCCACTTAATCGTACGAAATTACTATGATTTAGGGGTTTTTATTTGCGAAAGCCAAATTTGTATGTTACGATTTTGTTATAAACCAAATAAACCTGGAAGGGAAAAAAAACGTATGAAAAAGACAAATGTTCTATTAAAGAGTGTTATCGGCATGGCTTGTGCTTTTGTGGTGATGGCGTCTTTTGCTGGCTGTGGGAAGGAAAACAAATATAAGGACGATACTCATCTTGCAATCGAAGATGGAAAAACTGTAGTTGAACGATATGGGCAGCTTCAGGTTATCGGGGCTGATTTGTGCGATCAGAACGGTAAGCCTGTTCAGCTTCGTGGAATGAGTTCGCACGGACTTCAGTGGTACGGAAAATATGCAAATAAAGATGTAATTACATGGCTTCGTGATGACTGGAACTGTCAGATCTGGAGACCGGCTCTTTACGTTCAGTCTTATATCGGAAACCCTGTATTGAAGGACAAGGTTATTGATTCCATTAACGCTTGTATCGACGATGGAATGTATGTTCTCGTTGACTGGCATGTTCTTGGTGACAAGGACCCTCTTTTGTACGCTGTAGATGCAGAAGCTTTCTTTGAAGAAATCGCTTCAAAATACGGTGACAAGGCAAACATCATTTACGAAATCTGTAACGAACCGAACGGACAGAACGTAACATGGAAAGACAACATCAAGCCTTATGCAGAACGCATCATCAAGGCAATCAGAAAATATGATCCTGATAACGTAATCGTTGTAGGAACTCCTAACTGGAGTGGTGACGTAATGTCTCCTGCAAAAGATCCTATCGTTGGACAGGAAAACATCATGTACACAATCCACTTCTACACAGGAAGCCATGGTAAAGAACGCAGAAAGGAAATCAAATCTGCTAAAGACATGGGACTTCCTATTTTTGCAACAGAATGGGGTTGTACAAAAGATTCTGGAGACGGCGGTGTATTCGAAAAGGAAACTCTCGAATGGACAGAATTCCTTCGTGACAACAACATTTCTTGGATCAACTGGTCTGTAAACAACAAGGGTGAAGATTCAAGTATCCTCGCTTTCAATGCTGACCGTGATGCAAAAGGAAACTGGAAAGACAAGGACCTTTCAAAAGCCGGTAAGTTTATCCGCCGCATTTTGAGAAATGAACTTGATCTTGCTACATGGAAGTCAGAAAAAAAATAGAATTTTCTTAGATTGTTTGCTATATTATAGATATGGCAAACAATCTTATTAACTATATCAAATGGCGCGGTGATCTGAGCTTTCGGGAGAGGGCGTTTAATGAGATTGACGCGCTTATTTTATGTCAGATTTCATATCTTGAATTTGATGGAATTTTGGACTCTGGCCTCAAATCTACATACACAATTTCTTCCTTATGGAAAGCTTTCAAGAGTGACAGAAAGTTTAAGAAACGATGTGACCTTGGAGTTTTAATTAATCCCGATACATTTCATGTTCTCGAAGCAGCGGCAGAAAGCACTCGTTTTGCAGATATCCGTCCGGCTCTTTATGTAAATAAAATTGACCTTGCATCAGAAGAACAGTTTTCAGCTGTCACATATTTTCTGACTAAAAAGAACAGAGATCCAATCGTAGTATTCCGTGGAACTGACGATACGATTGTCGGCTGGAAGGAAGACTTTAACATGTCATTCTCTGAAGCAGTTCCGGCTCAGAGGGATGCCGTTTCATATCTTGAAAATGTTGCGTCTTTATCTCGTGGAACCGTAAGCGCTGCGGGGCATTCAAAAGGCGGTAATCTTGCACTTTATGCTGCGGCTTTCGAAAATTCCAAAGTAAAAAGAAGACTTAAGACTGTCTATAATTTTGACGGACCTGGATTTCCGGAAAAGTTTTTCGATTCTACCCAATTCCACCAGATAAAAAAACACGTACAGACATATTACCCTGAAAGCTCGCTCGTCGGCATGCTTTTTTCTCACGATGATAAATTTACTGTCGTTAAAAGTGAAAACTCCGGGGCATGGCAGCATGATGCAGTTTCATGGGTCATCGATGGAAAGGGGTTTGTCACTGCAGACAAGCTTGATAAAAACAGCATCAGTTTTAACAAGACTTTCAACAGCTGGATAAAGAGCGTAGAGCCTGAAAATCTTGAGATTTTTACAAAAACTGTTTTCGGGGCAATCGAAACTACTGGTGCAAGCACAAATTCTGAGCTTGGTTCCAATCTTTTTGACAATTTCAAGAAGATTTTGAAGGCTTTGAAGGGTGTAGACCGAAAATCTCGCGATGAAGTCATAAAAATGGGTATGCTGCTCTTTGCAACTGCAAAAGACAACTTTAGAAAGTAAAAACTATCGGTTTTTGGCAGTTTTGAATATTGACTAAGACTCTTATTATCGATTATTATTATACAAATTTCGAAAATTATTTAAGTCTCGGCAAAATTCCGGGCTTTGGAGTGTTATTATGGAAGCATTAAAAGTTGCTCTTATCGTTATTTTTTGTATCATCAGTTTTTTAACTATTCTTCTCGTTCTCATTCAGAATGACGAAGGTGGCGGACTTGGTGGTTTGCTTTCTGGTTCAGGTTCAGCAGCATTTGGTTCACATTCAGCAAGCGTTATTAACAAGACAACTTTTGTATTTGTTGGTCTCTTCTTCGTAATCGCTTTCTCTATTGCTCTTTTGACAAAAGCTCCTGCAGCAAGAAAAATTGAAGCAACAGAATCAGTAGAAGAACAGTTGAACTCAAACAACGAAGATTTCGAATGGCTTGACAGTCTCGAAGAAAAAGAAGCTGAAGTACCTGCAGATGTAATGTCTGCTGTTGAAGGCGAATAATTAAATACAAAATCGGTTTGTGCCGTCAAAACATATCGAGGAGTTTAATATGAGAGAAAACGAAGTTGATGTAATGAAACATTTGCTTGATGTTGAAGCTCATGCCTCGGTAATCGTTGAAGACGCACAGACTGAAAGTCAGAAAAAAATTGCGTCGGCTAAATCTAAGGCTGACGAAGACTTCAATTCAAAGTGTAGTGCTGTTGATAAAGATCTTGAATCAGACTGCAACAGTAAAATCAAATCTGCAGATGATGAGCATTCCACTTTAATCCAAAACTTTCAAAATCAAATCATAAAATCAGAAAAAGATACTCTCTCCTTTAATTCTTTCATGGACAAAGTATTGTTCAAGTAGAAGGTGAGTTGTATGGATCGTTCTGGAGCTTCCTGTTACATTTATTCTAAAGCAAGCGGAATGCTTGCATCTTCTTACACAGGTGAACGCTCATTACTCTTAAAAGCCGTAAAATCTCTCGAAGAACTCTGGTCGATGCTTTTTAAAGAATCAGTTCCTTCTGCATCAGACACAGAACTTGCAGAACTCATCGAAAAAAAATCTGCAGAAAAACTTGCAAAAGAATACAGAACACTCCTTAATACATATTCAAAACCATATGAAGTCTGCACTGAACTTTTAAATGCATTTGAACAGGTGACTTTTAAAAATAATTTTGAAAGCGAACCTGTTAAAAAGATTTTCAAAGCATGCGATAAACTTTCTGGAAGTGACAGAGAAAACGTAAAAAAGATTTTAACTGAAAGATATTCCATTAAAAATATAATCTGGGTAATGCGCCTTAAAGTGTATTACAAGATGAGCGCAGAAGAAATCAAGGATCAGATTTTGTATCTTGATGATGCAAAAAGCAGTAATGATCCTTTTGTAAAAGAAGCACTCAAGATTGCTGACTGGAAGATTGATGATTATCCGCGCTGGTCAAAATGGAAGTATTCTTATCTTGTAAATAAACATGATTCAAAAATATTCAGACTTGATCCGAAGTTCGCTGAAGAAAAAGCATCTGAAGAATTTTATAAATCGGTTAAACGCGCTTTTCACAGAGAGCCGTTTACTCCGTTAGTTTTGGTTTCCTGGTTTTTTATTAAACAGAACGAGCTTGATTTAATCAGATCTGTTACTGAAGCACTCAGACTCAACGTTCAGCTTGATCAGGTTGTATAATTAATTGTAAAGAGGAATAAGATGTCTAGAACAACTCCTATGCGGCTTGTAGAACTTTTAGTTCTTAAAGATGATATTTCTAAAGTAATTTCATATCTCGGAAAAAATGCATGCTTTGAGTTTCAGAATTCGAATGGTGATTCTGAAAAGAAAGATGTTAACAGTGAAAATAAAGAATATGAATTATATAAAGCTCTTGATCAGGCGCGCTCTTATTTAGGTCTTATTCAGCTTGATGATGAAGAAATCAAATATGATTTGCCGTCTGATGCTGACATTTCAAAAGCAGAAGAAATCGTTTCAAAAGTAAATGAACTTCAGACTAAAGAAGCAGAGAAGGGTGAAGAAGTTATGGCATCTGTAAAATATTTTGCAGACTGCAATGCTTCTGCAATTTACGAACTTCTTAAAAAGCTAAGTATCGCAAGTCAGATTAAAAATGTTGAATGCAAACTTGAAGATACAAAATATGTTTACCGCATGACTGGCTGGGTTCAGGAATCAGAATCGCAGAACATAATCGATGATCTTGATAAATTGACAGACAAGAGAATTGCAGTAAGAACATTTACACCTGAAGAAGTAAAAAGCGTAACTTCTGGAAATGAAAAAGTTCCTGCAGAGATCAGACACGGAAAATTGATTTCTTCTTTCAAGAGAATGGTATTCAGTTACGGTTCTCCTGTTTACGGAATGATTGATCCGACTCCGTTTGTTGCATTGTTCTTTACATTCCTTTTCGGACTTATGTTCGGTGATGCAGGACAGGGGCTTGTTTTCTTAGTTCTCGGCATTTTAATGGCAACTAAGGTAATCAAGTTTGGCGGATGGAATAAGTTTGCTCCGATTTTTATGGCAATCGGATGTACAAGTATGATAATGGGAATTTTGACTGGAGAGTTCTTTGCAAATGAAACTCTTCTTGTTCCTGTTGCAAGATTCTTGACAGGTCTTTTTGGCGAACCAAGAGATCACATTCTTCACCTGATGCCTTCAAGTGATCCTCATTCAATTCTTACAATGTTTAAGTTCTTCGGATTCTCTGTTGCAGTTGGATTTATCATCAACTCGACAGGACTTATCCTTAACTTTATCAATAACCTCAGAAACAAAAAATTTGGGAAAGCATTCTTCGGCAAAAACGGTCTTGCAGGCGTTTTGTTCTTCTGGTATGTAATTGCATTTGCACTTCGCCTCGCATTCTTAAAGCAGACACCTCAGATGTATGACTGGATTGTGATCGGTGTAACTCTTTTCTTTGCAGCTTTCGGTGAACCGTTTGAAAGACTTTGTGACGGTGAAAGACCTGTGTTTGAAAATGGTTTTGGTGCTGCGTTGATCGGTGGAATCGTAGAACTTATCGAAGTTGTTTCCGGTTACATGTCAAACACAGTAAGCTTTTTGCGTGTAGGAGCTTTCGGTCTTGCACACGCAGTTTTAGGTTATATCATTTCTTCAATGAGTGCGCTTGCTCCATGGTGGGGTGAGATTTTAATTCTTATTTTCGGAAACGCAATCGTTGTTGTTCTCGAAGGTATGATTGTTGCAATTCAGGTTATCCGATTGCAGTACTACGAGTTCTTCTCGAAATTCTTTAATGAAACAGGACGCGAGTTTAAGCCTTTTGCTTTTACAAGTGTGCCTGATATTAAATAGAAAATATTTTAAGGAGTGTTCAATATGAACAAGAAAATTTTTATCGTAATGTCATTCTTGGCAATCTTTGGAATCGCAGGACTTTTTGCTGAAACAGAAACAACAGAAGCAAATGATGCACCAGCTGTAGAAAGAGTTGATAACTCACAGGCTTTCAAGTACATCGCTGCTGGTCTTGCAGTAGGTCTTGCTTGTATCGCAGGTGGTATGGCAGTAGGAAAAATTGGTGCTGCAGCTATGGGCGCTATGAGTGAAAACGCAGAGCTTTCTGGTAAAGCACTTCCTTTCGTTGGTCTTGCCGAAGGTATTTGTCTTTGGGGCTTCTTAGTTGCTCTTTTGATCATTGTTCTTTAAGTGGAATTTGCGCATTGCAAAATTCCATTTAAAAAAATAAGGAACAAATTTGGATTATTATATTATTGGCGAGCGTGAGCTTGTTCTTGCTTTTGGTCTTGTCGGCGTAAAGGGAAGCTTTGTTTCTACGAGAGACGAAGCGCTTGATGCGTTTAATAGAGTGACAGGGCAAAGCGGAGGGCTTTCGGCCGAGGTAAGTAAAGACATTCCCAGAGTTCTCATTTTGACTGAAAATGTTTCTGTCATGCTTGAAGAAGAAATTAATTCATGGCAGGTAAAGGGAAAGTTTCCGCTTATCGTTGAGATTCCGCCGCTTGAAGGTAAAGTCAAGGGAAAGAAATCTCTTACAGATTCCATTCGTGAAGCAGTTGGAATCAGTGTTTAGTCTGTTGCATTAAGTGTTTAAGGAAAATAGATATGGAAGAACTTAGATCGACCGCTGTCCTTGAAAAGAAGATTGAGGACGACGCAAGAAAAAAGGCAGAACAGATTTTAAGTGACGCAGATAAATCGTGTGAACAGATCATGCGTCAAGTTGATGACCGTCTTTCTGCTTTTAAAAATGAAAAACAGAAACATTATGACGACATTTTGTCTCAGCATAAAAAAGATCTCGATGCAAGTGTTCCGCTTGAGAAATCTCGCTTTGTCGTTTCATTTGTAAGTTCTTCTGTTGCGCAGGCGATTAATGATTACTTAAAAAATCTTTCGGCAGAAAAAAGAATTTCTGCTGTTCTTTCGATGCTTAAAAACTTTGGAAGCTTAACATCGAAAAAAACTTTTGATGCAAGCGTATATGGCTTTGACGTAAATTCCACTAAAGAAGAACTTGAAAAAGCCGGATTAAAAATCAATTCATGTTCACAGATTGCATTTGAAAAATCTGGTGAAGCCGCAATCGATAAGATCGACATTCACGAAGGAATTATTCTTACATCAGAAGATAAAACTGTAAAAATCAGATTGACTCTTGAAGAATTAGTTTCTGAGTTGATTGACAAGTATAGAAATGAATTAGCCGTTACTTTGTTTGGCGGGAGGATTCCTGAATGATTACAGGTAAAATCACTCGCATCTCAGGTCCTATTATTTTTGCAGACGGACTTGAAGGCTGCGGTCTTTATGATGTTGTTAACGTTGGAAAAAATAAACTCATTGGAGAAATCATTCGTCAGAATCAGGGTAAGGCTGTAATTCAGGTTTACGAGGATGATACTGGAATGGAAATCGGCGAAGAGGTTGTTTGTACTCAGGCGCCTCTTTCTTTGAAACTTGGTCCTGGTCTTGTCGGAACTATTTACGATGGTATTCAGCGTCCGCTCAAAGAAATGTTTGAAGACAAAGGTGCATTCCTTTTGCCGGGTCAGAGAACAACTCCAATTGATGACAAGAAAAAATGGAACTTTGATGCTGTGTCTGGTGTTGCAGCCGGATGTAAAATCGAAATCGGAATGGTACTCGGAACTGTTAAAGAAACAGAATCTGTAACTCATTCGATCATGGTTCCTCCATATATTAAAGGTAAGACTTTAAAAACTTTTGCAGGCAGTGGAACTTACACAGTCGACGATGTAATCGGTGTTACAGATCTCGATGAAGAAATCAAACTCTCTCAGTACTGGCCTGTTCGTAAACCAAGACCATATGCAGCAAAACTTTCTGTAACAGAACCTCTTTTGACAGGACAGCGCGTCATTGATGTTTTCTTTCCTCTTTCAAAAGGTGGAACAGCTGCAATCCCTGGCGGTTTCGGAACTGGAAAAACTATGACTCAGCATGCGATTGCAAAATGGTGCGATGCTGACCTGATCATTTATATCGGATGCGGTGAACGCGGAAACGAAATGACTGACGTTCTTACAGAATTTCCTGAGCTTATCGACCCTCGTACAGGCCGCTCACTTATGGAAAGAACTATCCTCATCGCAAACACTTCAAACATGCCTGTTGCAGCGCGCGAAGTTTCTCTTTACTCAGGAATTACTCTTGCAGAATATTACCGCGACATGGGAATGGCAGTTGCGATCATGGCTGACTCGACATCACGCTGGGCAGAAGCTCTTCGTGAACTTTCAGGTCGTATGGAAGAAATGCCTGCAGGAGAAGGATTTCCTGCATACCTTCCAACTCGTCTTGCAGAGTTTTATGAAAGAGCCGGACGCATTACGACATTTGCTCAGAAAGAAGGAAGTGTTTCTGTAATCGGAGCTGTTTCTCCTCCGGGCGGTGACTTTTCAGAACCAGTTACTCAGCATACAAAACGATTCATCAGATGTTTCTGGGCTCTCGACCGCGAACTTGCAAATGCACGTCACTATCCTGCAATCAGCTGGATTGATTCATATTCTGAATACGCAGAAGAAGTTCGTGACTGGTGGGAAAATACAAACTCACAGTGGGATGACGTAAGACTTGCGGCACTTGATCTTTTGAAACAGGAACAGAAGCTTGAACAGATTGTCCGCTTGATTGGACCTGATGCTCTTCCTGAAACTGAAAGACTTATTCTTGTTGTCAGCGAAATGATTAAAAACGGATTCTTACAGCAGAATGCTTTTGATAAGATCGATGCTTACTGTGGTGTTGAAAAACAGATCGGCATTCTTTCTTTGATTATGAAATTTTATGAAAGAGCAAAACATGTTGTTACAAACGGATGTCCTCTTGCAAAAGTTTCAAAACTTTCATGCCGTGAAAAAATCGTCAGAATCAAACTGACTGTTGCAAACGATGAAATGGATAAAGTAAAAGAAATCGAAAAGCTTTTGAACGCAGAGTTTGATGAGCTTGATAATAATTATAAAGGTTCGGAGGCAAATGTATGAAAGGCGTAGAATACCGCGGTGTAAAATCTGTTGACGGACCTATTGTTGTCGTTAAGCGTTCAGAAGATGTTGCTTTTAACGAAACTGTTTATGTACGCGATCGTTTTGGTGAAAAGAGAACTGGTCGTGTAATCGATTTGTCAGAAGACGTTGCTATCGTTCAGATTTTCGGATCGACAACTGGTATCGACTTGAAAGATACTACAGTGGAATTTCTCGATGAGCCTCTCGAACTCAGAGTAGGCACCGAACTTCTCGGCCGCATCTTTAACGGACTTGGAGAACCTGCAGACGGTTTACCGCCTATTTTCTCTTCTAAAAAAATCAATGTAAACGGAAACCCGATTAACCCGTATGCCCGCGTTTACCCGAAAGACTTTATTCAGACTGGAATCTCTTCCATCGACGGAATGAATACTTTGATTCGCGGACAGAAACTTCCGATCTTTTCTGGAAACGGTCTTGCACACAACAGACTTGCAGCTCAGATCATTCGTCAGGCAAAACTCCGTTCGAGTGATGACCAGTTCGTAATGGTATTTGCGGGAATGGGTATTAAATATGACGTTGCTCAGTTCTTCAGAAATACATTTGAAGAGTCTGGAGTACTTTCAAAAGTAGTAATGTTCCAGTCTCTGGCTGATGCTCCTTCAATCGAGCGTATCATTACTCCTCGCTGTGCATTGACTGCAGCAGAATATCTTGCCTACGAAAAAGGAATGCACGTACTTGTCGTTTTAACTGATATGACAAACTACTGCGAAGCTCTCCGTGAAATATCTACAACTCGCGGTGAAGTTCCGGGTCGTAAGGGATATCCTGGATACCTTTATTCTGACCTTGCCGAAATCTATGAAAGAGCCGGAAAGATCAAGAACTCTGAAGGTTCAATTACACAGATTCCTATTTTGACAATGCCTAACGATGATATTTCTCATCCAATCCCAGACTTGACTGGATACATTACAGAAGGACAGATTACTCTTAACCGTGAACTTTCACAGAAAGGTATGTATCCTCCTGTTGCAGTTCTTCCGTCGCTCAGTCGTTTGATGAAAGACGGTATCGGTGAAGGAATGACACGCGATGACCACGCTGCAGTTTCGAGCCAGCTTTTTGCATGTTACTCAAAAGTAAAATCAATTCGAAACCTTGCTGCTATAATCGGTGAAGAAGAACTTTCAGAGCTTGATAAACTTTACCTTCACTTTGGTGAAAGATTCGAAAATGAATTTCTTACTCAGGGTGAATACGAAGACAGAACGATTGATCAGACTCTCGACATCGGCTGGAATCTTTTGAAGATTCTTCCGACAGAAGAACTCACTCGTATCAAGCCTGAACTTATTGAAAAATATATCCCTGCAGAAAAAGCAGAGTAATCAGGAAAACATAAATGGCAAAACTCAATGTTGCTCCGACAAAATCTAATCTTCTCGCCCAGAAAGAACAGCTTTCAATTTCGAAGAATGGCTATGAACTTCTCGAACAGAAACGCGAAATTCTTGTAATGGAACTTATGAAGATGGTTGAGAAGGTAAAAGTTTTGGAAGAGAACATTGATGTGCTTGTTGAAAAAGCATATCCGTCACTTAAGAAAACTTTGATGCATTCTGGCGGTGACAGACTCGAACAGATTGCACAGAACGTAAAATACGATTTTGAATTTACAGAAGGTTCTGCTGTTCTCGGCGGAATGAACTTTCCTACAATCGATGTTAAGCTTCCTGAAATGAAACTTTTCTATTCTTTCATGGGAACATCTTCAAACATTGATGAAACTGTTTCAAACTTTTTTGAACTTTTGAAACTTTTGACAGAGATGGCTTCAATCAGAACTATCGTCTGGAGACTTGCCGGAGAAGTTAAAAAGACACAGAGAAGAGTAAACGCTCTTGATAAACTTGTAATTCCACAGACAGAAGAAACTGTCAGATACATTCAGGAAGTACTTGAAGAGCGTGACCGTGAAAATGTCTTTGTACTCAAATCTTTGAAAAACCGCAAAGAAAAATAAAGAGGCGTTTAATCAATGGAAGACTACTACAAGATTCTTGGAGTAAAGCAGGACGCCACTTTATCGGAAATCAGACGTGCATACCGAAAAAAAGTAAAAGAACTTCATCCTGACAAAACCGGAACTCACACAACTACAGAAGAATTTACTCAGGTTGTAAACGCATACAGAGTTTTGTCTGATACAAAAAGCAGATCAATTTTTGATTCATCACTTTTTGCGCATGTAAAATTCCACAGAAATAAAAAAGCAGAGTTTGATTACCGCACATGGCTTCAGGAACGCACAGACCAGGAATCGCGTGCAAAGTTGATTTTCTTTGACTTGATGCACGACCACGAAGATGATGCCGTAAAAGAATTTAAAAAGATGAATATGAATCACGCAGACTTTAGTCTCAAGCGCTGGTTTACGCGAGAAGATTTTATGGACTATGGTTTCATTCTTTCGGAAGAACTTGTTTTGCGCGGTGAATACTACGATGCGTTTTTACTTCTCGAACAGATTATCAGAATGGAATACAGCTTCAATTACTTTCGTCTTTTCTTTCCTGAAGTGATTGCATTTACAAAAAATATTTTGCGTACTAAACTAGAAGGTATCATAAATGATGAGCTTGCTCTTGATGCTTTTGAAAGGGCACTCGATTTAGAGCTTGGCAAAAAAGAAGATGCATTTCTGCTTCAGAGAATGTCAGCGCTGTATCTGAAAATCGGGGATGAAGCGACTTCGCGTATTTGTCTGGAGGAATCAAAGAGGGTTCTGCAGTCATAACTACGCGGTATTTGAAGTGAAAATAATTTTGGGGAATATATATGATTAGATTAAAGAATGAAGATGAAATTAATGGAATCAGAAAGAGCTGCAAACTTTTGGCAGAGATGTTCAAGTTTGTAATTCCACAGGTAAAAGCCGGAATATCGACAAAAGATGTTGATGACCTTTGCGTAAAATTTATCAAGGCACACGGCGGAACTCCTGCATGGTATAAAGAAGACTTCCCGGGTGCTGCGTGCATCAGTATCAATAATGAAGTAATCCACGGAATCCCTTCAAAAAAGAGAATCATTCAGGACGGTGACATCGTTTCAATCGATGCCGGTATCGATCTTAACGGTTACATCAGTGATTCAACTCATTCAGTTCTTGTCGGAAATGTTCCTCAGGAAGTACGCAAACTTGATGAAGTTACTCTCGAATGCCTCAGGGCAGGAATTGCTGCATGCAAAGTTGGAAACAGAATCAAAGACATAAGCCGTGCCGTAGAAGAAATTGCACTCAAGCACGGTTACGGAATCGTTGCTGATTACTGCGGTCACGGAGTAGGACTTGATGTTCACGAAGATCCGAACGTTCCGAACATCACAAGCTGGTCAGGCGGTAACCCAAGAATCCAGGCCGGAATGGTACTCGCAATCGAACCAATGATCAACCTCGGAACAGGCGACGTAATGCTTGCAAAAGACGGCTGGACAGTTTTGACAGCCGACGGAAAACCGTCTGCCCACGAAGAACACACAGTAGCTGTTTTCGAAGACCACACCGAGGTCCTCTCGGAACTCTAGACGCCCGGACCCGGAAGTGATGACAATTCCTGCAAGGGGTTGCGGTCTTAAAAATTCCACTTTTTTTTGCTTTTTTGTAACACTTTTAGGGGTTTTGTTATTATCTTTATATATGGAGGCATTAAGTTGAAAAAGAACTTAAAATACATTATCGGATGTGCATCAGTAGCAGTTGTGGCATTTACGCTTATTGCATTTTCATGTACAAATTTTAAAGAAAGAGGAAGTGCAAATACAGCCTTCGCTCAGACAAAAAACTCTAGCACAAAATCAGCAGTTTCAATTCCACAGGCTTCACTTAATCTTGTAGAAGCATTGCAGGAAGTCAACAGATCAATCAGCCGCGGAGTTTTACCGTCAGTTGTAGAAATCGACGTTACTGAAACTAAGAAAAGACCAAAGAATCCGTTTGGCGACATTCCATTTTTCTTTTTCGGAACACCGGGAGACAACAGTGACGAAGGCCGCGAATATAAAGAACAGGGACTTGGTTCTGGTGTAATCATCCGCCGAAACGGAAATACATTTTATGTTTTGACAAACAATCATGTTGCAGGTTCTGCAACAGAAATCATAGTTAAATTGAATGACGGCCGCAAGTTTGACGGAAAACTCGTTGGTGCTGACAAAAGAATGGATATCGCACTTGTTTCATTTGAGACAACAGATAAAGAAATTCCACTGGCAACACTCGGCGACTCTGACAAAGTAGAAGCAGGCGATATCTGTTACGCAATGGGTGCACCGCTTGGTTATGCTCAGTCTGTAACTCAGGGTATCGTTTCTGCAACAGGCCGTTCTGGTGGTGACATCGGAAACATCAATGACTTTATTCAGACAGATACAGCAATCAACCAGGGAAACTCTGGCGGACCGCTCATCAATATTTATGGTGAAGTAATCGGTATCAACACCTGGATTGCAAGTGGAACTGGCGGAAACGTCGGACTTGGTTTTGCAATTCCTATCAACAATGTAAAGCGCGCAATCGATGAATTTATCGCAGACGGAAAAATCACTTACGGATGGATGGGTGTAAGTCTTACAGACGTTAAGAAAGAATACAAAGAGTCACTCGGAATTAAAGATACAGAAGGTGCATTTGCATCTCAGGTCTTTGTCGGAAGTCCTGCTCAGAAGGGCGGAATCCAGGCCGGAGACTACATCATCGAACTCAACGGAAACAAAGTAAAATCTGTTGACCAGCTTGTTCGTGATGTTGCAGTTTTGCGTGTCGGACAGAAATCGAAATTTAAAGTAATTCGTGGTGGCAAAACTCTTGAAGTTGATGTTATAATTGAAGAAAGAAAAGATGATGTTTCATCTGATGATTCAAAACTCTGGCCGGGCTTTATTGCAGTTCCTTTGACAGATGATGTTAAAAAAGAACTCAAAGTTGACGGTAAGGTTAAGGGTGTTGCAGTTACTAATGTAATTCCAAAATCACCTGCAGCCGCATTGAGACTTCAGAATGGTGATGTAATTACTGCTGTAAATGGAACTAAAGTAACAAATCTCGCTGAGTTCTACGCCGCAATGGATTTGACAAAAACAAAATCAATCCAGTTTGATGTCTGGAACGAAGCAGGAACTATTACAACAGGAACCTGGAAATTAAAATAATCAATCTTGAAGAAATTCAAAAAGCAAAGGCCGCATTTCGAAAGCTTATAAAGCAGAAGCTTGCGGCTTTTATATTCACAGACGAAAAAATCAAGGAAGCAGAACAGTCAGCTTCGTCAGCATTTCTGACAAGCGGCTTTTATAAAAATGCATCCTTGATTTTTTGTTTTATCTCCTGTAAAAACGAAATCAGTACAGACAGAATCCTTGTAAAAGGAATCCTCGACGGAAAACAGATGGCTGTTCCGCGCGTGATTCCCGGAACAAATAAAATGGATTTTTACATCCTTGAAAAACTTCCTGTCAATTCTCAGACAGAGCCCGGATTATTCGGAATACCAGAACCGAAAACGACACTCAAAAAAGTTAATATCAGATTTCTTCCGAAAAATGCAGTAATGCTTATGCCTGGAACTGCGTTTGCAAAAGACGGATCAAGAATCGGAAAGGGAAAAGGTTTTTACGATGTTTATCTTGAAGAACTTTTCAAAAAGAGCCGCGCGTTCAGAAAGACTGGTGTAAAAATCGGTTACTGCTACGACATGCAGATTGCAGAAAAAATTCCGAGCGCAGAACATGATGTTAAGGTCGATTACATAATTTCTGAATCGGGATTAATAAAATGTTCTCAGTAAATCAATTGTCATTGTATTAAAGTATATGATATTTAATCAGACTTTAATCTCGTTTAAAACTTTTCCAATCGAATCGTGAATCACAAGTGTTGCTTCTGAATCCATCTGGGTTTCGGATTTGTTCAGAAGAACGAGATTTTTCCCTTGAAAGTAGCGCACGAATGAGGCTGCAGGGTAGACTACGAGTGATGTTCCGCCGATGATGAGAGTGTCGCATGTTGAAATTGCGCGGATTGTTTTGTCGATTAGGTTGTCGTCGAGTCCTTCTTCGTAAAGTACGACGTCTGGTTTTACGAGTCCTCCGCATTTTGTGCAGTGTGGAATTTTGTCAGGCGCGTTTTCACTTTGTGCGATAAAGTTTTCATCGTAAAACTCATGACAGTTTAAACAGTAGTTTCGCAGAGTGCTTCCGTGAATTTCATAGACTTCTTTGCTTCCGGCTTTCTGGTGAAGGCCGTCAATGTTCTGTGTGACGATTGCTTTTAGTTTTCCTGCTTTTTCAAGTTCTGCGAGTTTGTAGTGGGCGGCGTTTGGTTCAAAGCCTGTAGGTAAAAGTTTTGCGCGATAGAATCTGTAAAACTCTTTTGTGTTTTCGTAAAAGAATGTGTGGCTGATTATTTCTTCAGGAGGGTAGCTCCATTCCTGATTGTATAAACCGCTTGTGCTTCGAAAGTCAGGGATTCCTGATTCTGTCGAGACTCCGGCGCCTCCAAAGAATACGATGTTTTCTGATTCGTCAATTATTTTCTGAAGGGCAGCTACTTTAGAATTAAAATCTTCTTCTGACATAAATTACCTCCGAAAGACTGCGGCTTTATAAGTTCCACTAAAAATTACTGAACGATTACTTTTTCAAATCCAAGTGCGGAAATCAGGTTTGTGATATAGGAAACTGCGCGCTTATCTGCGTCATCGAGAAAACCTTCTGCGAGGATTTCCTGTGCTGCTTCGTCTTTTGCAGTTTCAATTTCGTCAAAGATTTCCTGAGTTGAAATCGGAACGAAGATGTTTTTATGTTCATCGAAAACTGTCTGCGTTACGATGTCGTTTCCTAAAAGTTCTGTCGGTGGAATTGTAAGCGTGATAGTCTTGTAATCGTCTGAGATTGTAAATTTGATGTCGTCGATGTTTTTGATTCCGGCGCGGATGATGCCTGAATATTTTACGATTGAGTAGCTTTTTGCAAGTCCCATTGCGACTGATTTTTTTACGATGATGATGTCAGTATAGTTCATCTTGTAGAGACAGAGTTCTGCTGACTGGACGATTGTCTTTGAAACTGTTGCGTGAAGTTTTTCTGTTTTTACTTGCTTAAATTTTTTGAAACCGAAAAATGCTCCTGCGCAAATTCCACCTATAAGAATAATCCAGATTAACAATTTTACGAATATTTTTGTTATTTTTTTCATGCAAATAGTATAACAT
>JAGHSB010000081.1 GCA_018066075.1 Candidatus Treponema scatequi | reverse complement strand
GCACAGGGAATCCAGAATGCCGGTTATGTGAGTTGTACGCCGGTTCAGGAGCAGGTTATTGCTGCAAGTGGTGATGGAAGTGATTTGTATGTTCAGTCTCAGACTGGAACTGGTAAAACTGCAGCATATTTGATTGCTGTAATGCAGGAAATTTTGACAAAACCTGAATGCAAAGGCAAGAAGGTTTTGGTTATGGTTCCGACTCGTGAACTTGCTGTTCAGGTAGAAATGGAATGCAGAACGCTTTGTGAGAAAACTGGTTTGAAAGTTTTTTCTTTTTATGGCGGTGTCGGATATGAAAAACAGGTTAAGGCAATCGAAAACGGAGTTGATATTTTAGTTGCAACTCCTGGTCGTATCATTGACCTTCAGGAACAGAACAAACTTGATTTGTCAAATGTCGGATTTGCAATCATTGATGAAGCAGACAGAATGTTTGACATGGGATTCTATCCAGACCTCAGAATCATTTTGAAGCATCTTCCAAAAGCAGAAGACAGACAGACAATGCTCTTTTCTGCAACTCTCAACACATATGTAAAAAATCTTGCATGGGAATATACTCGCGATGCAAAAGAAATTACTATCGAAGCCGAAAACATCACAGTTGATGAAATCGATCAGGAATTGATTCACGTTTCATCAGATGAAAAAACAAAACTTCTTGTCGGAATTCTTTCACGCGAAAAACCTGAAAGTACAATCATTTTCTGCAATACAAAAAAAGGATGCGAAATCATCGGAAAGCGTCTTTCTATGAACGGCTTTTCATGTGAATACATTATCGGCGACATGCAGCAGACAAGACGCCTCAAAGTTTTGAATGACTTTAAAGCTGGAAAAGTTTCTATTCTCGTTGCGACAGATGTTGCAGCACGCGGAATCGATGTAAACGATCTTTCAATGGTTGTTAACTACGATCTTCCGAATGAACCGGAAAATTATGTTCACCGTATCGGTCGAACAGCCCGTGCCGGAAAATCCGGAAAAGCATACACATTCTGCAGCGAAAAAGATGTTTACGACTTAATGCCGATTGAACGCTACATCGGAAAATCAATTCCGTCTTGTGTCTGCAACAGCGAAATGCTCGGTGATGACAAAAGTGCCGGAACTTACATTAAGCTTGATTCTTATGATGATGACCGTCATGAAAGCCGTGACAGAAATGGACACGGAAATAAATTCGGCGGACGCGGTAATGGACGCGGTCGTGATGACAGAAGAAATCGTGACGGTAACAGAGATAATCGTAAAGGTGGAACTTATAAGAACGGCAAACACGATTATAACAATGAACCACGAGAAGATCTTTCATCACTCAGCTTTGAAGAGCGCATGAAAGTTTACAAAGAAAAATATGCAAATACAAATTCCAAAGACAATAACAAAAAACGCTACGATAACAAAAACAAAAATCGTAACAACAAAAAGTTTGACAAAAAATACGACAAGAATTCTGGCTACAAAAACAACAAGAAGAATTCTAAAAACAATTTGTCAGGAAAAAGAACATACGATTCTAACAAGAAGGGTGTTCAGAAAAAAGGACTCTTTGCAAAAATTAAAGCTCTTTTTACAAAGAAAAAATAATTATACAAACAAATATTCAGGAGCCATAAAATGATTACAGTAAGTGATGTATCTTTGCGTTTCAGCGAAAAACCACTTTTTAAAGATGTTAACTTAAAATTTACTAACGGAAACTGCTACGGAATCATCGGTGCAAACGGTGCCGGAAAATCAACTTTCTTAAAAGTATTGTCTGGTGAACAGGATCACGATTCAGGTACTATCACAATCGGAAGCGGAGAACGAATGGCTGTATTAAAGCAGGACCACTTCGCGTTTGATGAATTTTCTGTGAAAGATACTGTAATGCAGGGATTTCCGAAACTTTACGAATGTGCTAAAGCTCGCGAAGCAATTTATGAAAAAGCAGATTTCTCTGAAGAAGACGGAATCAAAGCTTCAGAACTTGAAGGCGAGTTTAGTGAGCTCGGCGGATGGGAAGCCGAAAATCAGATTGAACAGATGCTTTCTGGTCTTGGTCTTGAAGAAGAACACCACGACAAGATGATGAGCGATCTTGATGAATCTCAGAAAGTTCGTGTACTTCTTGCTCAGGCTCTTTTCGGAAATCCTGACATTCTTCTTTTGGACGAACCTACAAACGGTCTTGACCTCGAATCAATTGCATGGCTTGAAGACTTCTTGATGGAATTTCCAAATACTGTAATCGTTGTATCGCATGACCGTCACTTCTTGAATGCAGTTTGTACTTACATCTGTGACATCGACTACGGAAAGATTTCTCAGTTCTCTGGAAACTATGACTTCTGGTATCAGATGTCTCAGATCATGCAGCGCCAGGCAAAAGACCAGGCTAAAAAACGTGAAGAAAAAATGGCAGACCTCAAAGAGTTCATCCTTCGCTTTGCTTCAAATGCTGCTAAATCAAAACAGGCAACAAGCCGAAAAAAGATTTACGATAAACTCGCTCTCGAAGAACTCCCTGTTACAAGCAGAAAGTTCCCGTATGTTCACTTTCAGGCTAATCGCGAAATCGGAAACAACGTTCTCGAAGTTAAAGACCTCTGCATGAAAGAAGACGGAATCGAACTTCTCAACAACTTCAATTTGACAGTAAACAGAACAGATAAAATCGCATTTGTCGGAATCGAACACAATTCAATTTCTGCATTGTTTGACATCATCACAGGAACAAAAAAAGCTGACTCAGGAGAATATTTCTGGGGACAGACAACTTCAAACACTTATCTTCCTCGTGATACAACTTCATATTTTACAAATGACTACAACATCACTGACTGGCTCAGACAGTATTCACCAGACCAGGACGACGCATACGTTCGCGGATTCCTGGGAAGAATGCTTTTCTCAGGCGACGAATCTTTGAAACCTGTAAAAGTTCTTTCCGGTGGTGAAAAGGTAAGATGTATGCTTTCAAAACTCCAGCTTTCAGGAGCAAACGTTTTGATTTTGGACGATCCTACAAACCATCTCGACTTGGAATCAATTCAGAGTTTGAACGAAGCGCTCACATCTTTCCCTGGTGTAATCCTTTTTAATTCTCATGACCACGAATTTGTTCAGTCTATCGCAAACCGCATAATCGAAATCACACCAAAAGGTGTAATCGACCGCATGATGCCATTTGATGATTACAGAAAAGACGAACAGGTAATCGAATTGAGAAACAAATATTACGAAGGTACAGGCAAAAAGATTAGATATTAAATCTGATCTTCCGGTGCTTTGAACATTTCTGCCATTCTGGCAAGAATGTCCTGTGCCTTGTCATCGCTTACGACCTGGGAAGGCTCGTGATATTCGACGAGGTTTGGTGGAATTTCGTCAAGGAATCTGCTAGGGGTACATTCCACTGTAGCCTGCATTTTTCTTCTCTTCTGACATGATGAAATGAAAAGCTTGTCTCTTGCTCTGGTAATTGCTACATAGAAAAGTCTGCGCTCTTCTTCGACATTTCCTTCACCGTCTTCAATTGATCGCGCATGAGGAATAAGACCGTCTTCGGCTCCGGCAATAAATACGACAGGAAACTCGAGTCCTTTTGAAGCGTGAATTGTCATGAGGTTAACTTTTCCAAGGTTGTTTTCATCGTCACCGTCATCGCGGCTCAAAAGCGTAATGCGATTTAAATAATTGTAAAGGTTTGCATCGTAGTTGTCAGGGTTATTTTCCCATGTTTCGATTGACTGAATGAGATGCTCGATGTTGAGGTATTTGAATCGCGCAGCTTTTTCGGATTTTGGATTGTCTGAAATGAGATAGTCCCAGTAATTGATTTCTTCTACGAGGTTTCGGACTTTTTTTGAAAGGCCTTTACCGCTGATCATTGAAGTGTTTCCTTCGATGATGTCCAAAAATTCCTGGATGAGAAGTTTTGTCTTGTCAGAAAGAACTCCGTCTGGCATTGCCATCAAATCGGTAATTGCAGTCCAGAGAGAGCAGTGATTCTGAAGTGCATAGTCGTTGAAAATTTCGAGTGTTGCACGACCGATTCCACGGCGAGGAACGTTGATGATTCGAATTAAGTTTACGTCATCATCATGATTTGCAATTACACGAAGGTAGCTGATTACATCCTTGATTTCTTTTCTCTGAAAGAAAGATGTTCCGCCTGACATAGTGTACGGAATGTTTGCTTCGAGAAAAGCTTCTTCAATTGGACGTGACTGAGTGTTTGCGCGCATTAAAACACCAAACTGGTCATACTTGAGTTTTTCTTCCATCGCAATTCCCTGAATTGATTCTGCAATAAAACTTGCTTCATCTGTTTCGTTGTCAGGCATGAATATTTCGATCGGTTTTCCGGAGTCGTTTCCACTCCAGAGTTTTTTTTCTTTTCTGTTTGTGTTGTGAGAAATTACACCGTTTGCAGCGGCTAAGATAGTTTCTGTTGAACGGTAGTTCTGTTCAAGACGAATTTCCTGCATTCCGGGAAAGTCTTTTTCAAAGTTGACAATGTTCTGGTAGTCAGCACCGCGCCATGAATAGATTGACTGGTCATCGTCTCCAACGACTGCAACATTTTTGTCTGCAAGAAGATGCATAAACTCGTACTGCTGGTGACTTGTATCCTGAAATTCATCAATCATTATGTATTTGAAGCGGCTTCTGTATTTCTGCAAAATCTCTGGATTTTCTCGGAACAGTTTTATCGGTAAAACGATGAGGTCATCAAAATCTACCGCGTTGTAAAGCTTGAGACCTGCCTGGTATCCTTCGTAAAGCTGCTTGTACATGTCGTTTTCGCCGTTCCATGTTTTTCTTCCGCATTTGATGTTTGAAAAAAGGTTTCCGATTTTGTAGACATCAAGATTGTCTGCAGTAAATCCGAGCTCGCGGCCCGTTTCTTTTATCAAAGAGTTTCGGTCTGTTTCATCGTAAATTGAAAAGTTTTCACGCCAGCCGAGTGCCGTGATTTCCTGACGGAGAATTTTTACTCCGAAGGCATGGAATGTTGAAACAGTAAGGTTCTGAAGTTTTTTCTGAGTGAGGTCTTTGATTCGTTCTTCCATTTCGCGTGCAGCTTTGTTTGTAAATGTCAAAGCAAGAATCTGGCTCTGTGGAATTCCGATGTCGAGCATATGTGCGATTCTGAAAGTGATTACGCGTGTCTTTCCGCTTCCGGCTCCTGCAATGATAAGAATTGGGCCGTCGACAGTTGTAACTGCACGATACTGTTCCGGGTTGAGTTCTTTTTTCAATGTCTCTAAATCTAGTGCTGCCATAATTCCCTTTGTTAAAAAATAATTTTGATCATACAAAAATTATTTTGCTATCTTTAATTCCCACGCTTTATGGCACTTTGTGCCTTCAAAATCTTTTGGAATCGATTCTTCCGTAATATCAGTTATCATAATGACTTTTCCAGAAATTGTTGCCTGCGGTAACTTTGATTTATCGAAAACTAATTTTGTGCTGTTTGTTGAAAAATATAAAACGCCGCCTGGTGACAAAATGTTGAGGCAGTCTTTTACAAGCTGAGGCCAGTCTTTGTTTATGTCGAGTACGTTGTATGTGTTCTTGCTGTTTGAAAAAGTAGGCGGGTCGAGGATGATTAAATCGTAATATTCATCTTCTTTGAGCTGTCCCTGTTTTGCGCTTACAGCTTTTTCTTTTAAAAACTCGATGCAGTCACATCTTGTGTAAATATATTTGTCGCCGTCTGTAAATCCGTTAAGGCGCATGTTGTCTTTTGCAAATGAAAGATATGTGTTTGAAAGGTCGACTGATTCAACTTTTCGCGCTCCGCCTTCTGCAGCATATACTGAAAAGCTTCCTGTGTAGCAGAAAAGGTTGAGGACAGATTTTTTTGAAGAGATTTCGCGCACTTTAGACCTCAGCGGTCTGTGGTCAAAGAAAAGTCCTGTATCGAGGTATGAAGTTAAGTCGAGGTTAAAAAGCTGTCCTGCTTCCTGAGTGACGCCACAGGCAATTGAAGAGACCTCAGTTTTTTCATACTGCGATGTTCCTCTCTGGCGTTTTCTTTCTTTTTTTACGATGTGATTTCTCTGCAAACCGAGTACATCAGCTGCAACATTTGCCATTTCTTCAAACCAGATTTCTTCTTCTTTTTCGTCTTTTTCATAAGGACGCTCGTAAAGATAGAGAACTGCGTACTGATTATATGAGATTTCGTTTTGAACAGTCGGATCGTTTTGAGAAATGCGTTCTGAAAGGTTTGCGGTGTAGCGGGCAGCTTCGGCTTTTGAGTCAGTTCCATCAGGCAAAAACTCATATAAATCGAGGCTTACTGGAATTTCCGGAATGTCTTTGTCATAAATTCTGAAGCACGAAATTTTATTTTTGCGCGCCCATTTTTTGAGTTCCTTGAGCTTTCGTTTGAGGCGGTTTGCAAAAAGGGTTTTCTGATTTTCGAGCCTGGCTCCGGCATTATTAAATTCCATATACACAGTTATAGCACAAAGCGGCAAAAAAATATATAATTTGGCAGTATTTTTTAGTGGAATCGGACGCTTATGCTTTTTATTTTTGATATGGGCGGTGTTGTGACGAACACTTTTGAGTTTGACGCAATGTACAAAAGCCTTAAAATGGATTCAAAGGAATTTCGTGAGATTTGTAAAAGTGGAACTGATATTTTTTCACTTCTCACAAAAGGCGAAATTTCTGTAAAAGAATTCTGGGCCGAGTTTTCAAATCGTATCAAAAACCGCGGTCTTGCTCCGGTTACTCACGATCTTTTCAGGCTTTATTTTCATCCGGTCCTCAACAAAAAGACTGCTAAAATTATCAAAGCACTCAGAAAGAAAAATCGTGTCATCTGCGGAACAAACACAATCGACAGCCACTACGAAAATCACGCAGAACGCGGAGATTACGCACTTTTTGACCAGACTTACGCATCAAATAAAATCGGCGAAGAAAAACCAGATGAAAAATTTTTCCGCGTGATTTTAGAAGCAGAAGGCGTAAAACCAGAAGACGCTTTCTTTACTGATGACAGAGAAGAAAACATCGAAGCAGCACGCCGTGTCGGAATAAACGCAGTTTTGTTTACAACAGCAGAAGAACTAAAAAAAGAGTGGAAAAAGTATTTTTTAGTTTAACAAAATAAATGAGTAATTTTAATTAAAAGGGTTTTTTTATGACATTTCCAAGAG
>JAGHSB010000034.1 GCA_018066075.1 Candidatus Treponema scatequi | reverse complement strand
GTCTAATATAATATGTAAAAAATGACGTTTTTTTTAACATTTTTTGTAAAAAATCCGATAATTACTAATAGAAAAAACTCATAAAAAATGACACAAAATGCTTGCAATTTCTGCGTTTTAGGGTCATTATAATATATGAGGGGAAAATTTAATATATGATCGAATTGAATAAGCTCAGTGGAGCTGTATTCTATCTCAATCCGCACTTGATAGAATCTATGGAGTGCAGGCCTGACCTGACAATTACTATGATGTCAGGAAACGTAATCGTTGTTAAAAATTCGCCTCAAGAAGTTATAGATAAAATTGTAGCCTATAGAAAAAAGATAGGTATGGAATCTCAAGAGGTTTAGCAATGGATATATCTACAATCATCGGATTTATTGGTGGTGCTGCGTGTATCGTAATGTCAGTTTTGACATCAGGTGGTACAATGGGCGGAATTTTCGATCTCCCGTCTGTATTCATGACAATTGGTGGTTCTTATGCTGCCATCTGTATTATGGCACCTTTAAGCAAAGCACTCGGTGTTTTCAAAATCATCGGTCGATGTTTTAAAATTCCAGATTTTGGTGAAAAGCAGATAGTTCAGAACATGGTTGCGCTTTCTGAAAAAGCCCGCCGTGAAGGTATTCTTATTCTTGAAGATGGTCTTGAAGATCTTGAAGATCCGTTTATGAAGAGCGGGCTTCGTCTTGTAATCGATGGTACTGATGGTGCCGTTGTTCGTACAATCATGGAAAACGAAATGAGCCAGACAGAAAACCGCCACCTTGAGTGGATCAACGTTATGAACCAGTGGGCCGGATTTGCTCCTGGTTTCGGTATGATGGGTACTGTACTTGGTTTGATTGGTATGTTGAACAACTTGGAAGATAAGAGTTCCCTCGGTCCTAACATGGCCGTTGCGTTGATTACAACATTGTACGGATCTATGCTTGCCAACTGGATCTTGACTCCACTTGGACAGAAACTTCTTAAACATAACACAGATGAAATGCGTGTTAAAGAAATGATTATTGAAGGCGTTCTTGCAATTCAGGCTGGTGAAAACTCACGCGTTATTGCACAGAAACTTTTGACATACCTTGATCCTACAACAAGAAAAGCTATTGCAGCTGATGTACTTAAGGACTAAGTAATGGCTAGAGAGAAGAAGGAACCGTCAAAACCGTCAACCGCCTGGCAGGGTACTTACGGTGATATGATTACACTTATGCTCTGTTTCTTCGTAATGTTGTACAACCCGTCGGAGGTTGATATCACACAGCTTGCGACGATTCAGGAATCTCTGCAGATGAATCAGACAGAAGCAGAGACTGGTGGTCTTGCACTTTCTGTAGGACGACTTGCAGACTTGGGTAATACAATCAGTGCTCTTCCTGCTCTTGAAAAAGGACGAAACCTTGGTACTGCAAAAAAGAAAGCTGTAAGCTTATTTGCGCCTGAAATCAAATCAAACAAGATTACGATTTCAAGTGATGAAAGAGGATTGATTATCACTCTTGCTGCTGACTCTTTCTTTGAGAGGGGAAGTGCAGAATTAAATATAGATGAAACAAGAGAAACCTTGCTTCATCTTTCTGAGTTTTTTAATCTTCCTGATTTGGATAAACGAAGATTCAGAATTGAAGGACATACGGATAATACTCCGGTATCAAGCCTTGTGCCGGATACTTTAGATGATGAAAACGAGTCAAATAAAGCAAAAAAGCAGAAATTTGACAGCAATTGGGAACTTTCTTCTCAAAGAGCTATAAACGTTTTGTATTATCTTGCCGATTTTGGAGTAGATGAGAAAAAATTTAGCGTAGCAGGTTATGCTGATACGAGACCTAAATTTTCTAATGATACTCCTGAAGGTCAGGCGTATAACAGAAGGGTAGATATAGTTATCCTAGACGAAGGACATTTTTAATGTTAAGATTATTTACTAAAGGTGATGGGAGGTAAAAAATGGCAGACGAAGAATCAGACATCGATCTTGGAGACGAAGGTGGTGCTCCAGCAGCTCCTGCTAAAAAAGGTGGCTTAAGTGGTGCTCTCGGAACCATTTTAAAATACGTTGCACTTGCTCTCGGAGCAATCATTCTTATCGTTACAGTTGTAGTCATTACAATGAAAGTAATGGGAAAAAATACAACTAACGCTCCTCAGGTTGCTTTAAGCGAAGAATACAAAGAAATTGCAGAACCTCTCGACTGGTACACTTCATTGGGTGACATTCAGACTAAGACAACAGCTGGTGACACAACTTGCAGTGTAGTAGTTAATGTTTATCTTGGTTATAAAAAAGATGATAAAGTAGCTTCCGCAGAAATCACAGCTCAGAGAATTCCAATCAGAGACTTCTTGAGAAGATATTTTGCTAATAAAGATCCAGAAGATTTGCTTCCATCAAACGAAGATAAATTAAAAGTAGAAATCAAAAATGAAATTAATGATACACTTTTGAGTAAATCAAAAATCAGAAGTATATCATTTGATAAATTAAACGTAATTCCACAGTAAGTTTTACTTGGATAAGAAAAAGTTTTATAGGTGGCGGGTGCATGAACGAAATTCTGTCCCAGGATGAAATTGACCAATTACTCTCGGCAATCAGTTCCGGTCAGTCTGATGTAGACGAATATAAACCGGTATCTGATACCCGTAAGATCAAGATCTACGACTTTAAACGTCCTGACAAATTCTCAAAAGAACAAATTCGTACTGTTCAGATTATGCATGAAACATTTGCTCGTTTGACAACAACAAGCCTTTCAGCTCAGCTTCGAAGCCTTGTTCACGTTCACGTAGCAACTGTAGATCAGCTTACATACGAAGAATTTATCCGTTCCATTCCAACACCTACAACTCTTGCTGTAATCAACATGGATCCATTGAAAGGTAATGCCATTCTCGAAATCGACCCGGCAATTACATTCAGTATGATCGACCGCCTCTTTGGTGGTACTGGTGCTACAACAGGAAACAAAAACCGCGACTTGACGGATATCGAACAGTCTGTAATGGAAGGAATCATCGTTCGTATCCTTGCAAATATGCGTGAAGCATGGACTCAGGTAATTGACCTCAGACCTCGTCTCGGACAGATTGAAACAAACCCACAGTTTGCTCAGATCGTTCCACCAACAGAAATGGTTGTTCTTGTAACACTCGAAACAAAAGTTGGTGAAGAAGAGGGAATGATTAACTTCTGTATTCCATACTTGACTATCGAACCTATCATTTCAAAATTGTCTTCACAGTTCTGGTTCTCATCAGTTCGTAGAAGCAGCACAACACAGTACCTTGGTACATTGAAAGAAAAACTTTCAACTGTTGATATGGATGTTGTTGCAGAAATCGGTTCAATCAATCTTCCAATTCGTGATGTACTTGCACTTCGCGTTGGAGATACAGTTAGACTCACAAACACAAAGGTAGGAGATTCTCTTACATTGAGTGTTGGTAATAAAAAGAAATTTTACTGTCAGCCTGGTGTTATCGGCAAAAAAATGGCAGTACAGGTTACAGGTAAAATCGCCGAAGACGAACCTGAAGAATTTGAAGAACTTTCCGTAGAAGGAGAAGAAACATATGAGTGATGGTGCTATTTCTCAAGACGAAATTGATGCTTTGCTTTCTGGAGTACCTATTGACGGTCTCAATGCCTCTGGTCAGGTAACAAACGGTCCTGCCGTTAACATCGATACAGTGGCTCTTGGAAAGTTTGCAGATGAATTAAAACAGCCTTTGGCAGATAACATCAAACAGATGACTGGAGTAGATTGTACTGCTTCAAGCGTCGCAGTTGAATCTGCTGTAAGAGATCAGCTTCTTGCAAAATTACCTGAGATGGTAATTGCTGTAATGGCAGATTTCTCAAATGCTTTGACAGGCGACCATATTTACATTATCGCAACAGAGCTTGCTCAGAAGCTTGTTTCTCTTATCAACAAAGAAGAGAATGCAGCTCTCGACGATATGTCGCTTTCAATTATTTCAGAAACTCTTTCTACACATACAAATGATGAAATTACTGCTTTGGACAAAACACAGAAGTTTGCAGGACTTGCTTGCAACCCTGCAGAAGCTGTTAATGCACCAAAAGCAATGGTACGTATTCCACAGAACACATTCGCTTTGTTCTCTTATGCAATCACATTGGACGGTCAGCCTTATACAATCTGGGAAGCAATTGCCGGTGAAGCTGCTGTTCAGATTGGAAAAGCTTACGGAGCTGATGATGGAACTGCAGCCGGCGGTTTGTCTGCTGCAGATATGGCAAGCATGTCGAGCCTTGCTGGTGGAATGCCAAATGCAGCAATGGGCGGTATGCCTAATATGGCAATGGGTGGAATGCCGAACATGGGAATGGGCGGAATGCCACAAATGGGACAGCCAATGATGAATGGAATGATGGGAATGCCTAACATGGGCGGAATGCCGATGAATACTCCTAATGTACAGACTTTGCAGTATCCTAACTTGCAGGGCGGAATGCCAGGCAGTGAACAGGGTAACATCAGTCTTATTATGGACGTATTCATGGAAATGACTGTAGAACTCGGTCGTACTAAGAAACAGATTCGTGATATTCTTGGAATGGGCGAAGGTACAATCATCGAATTGGATAAACTTGCCGGTGAACCAGTAGATATCCTTGTAAATCATAAACCGATTGCAAAGGGAGAAGTTGTAGTTATCGATGAAAACTTCGGTGTTCGTGTAACTGAAATTCTTTCTCCTCTTGAACGCGTTTCAGACTTACACTAAATAAATTAAAACTTTTTTTTGGGTGGGGAAAAGTTGAAATTCAAAAAATTTATTTGTGTTCTTATTACTGTACTTTGTACAGTAAATATTTATTATGCGCAGAGCAATACAGAGAATACAACTTCAGAATCAGAAATAATAATCTCAGACAATTCAAATACAGTTAATCCTGAAAAGCAGTTTGTAATGAACGATACAACAGGGGCTGCTAAAGTTAAAAAATCAAGCGGCGTATGGGCTTTCATCAGGATGATTTTAGTTTTAGCAGTAGTAATCGTAATCATTTATTTTGTAATGAACTATATGAAAAAATCTGTTAACGGAGATCCGGATACAGATGACGTTTATTTACGAAAAGTTGCACAGATTACTCTTTCTCCAGGAAAAACAGTTCAAGTTGTCACTCTTCTTGATAAAGGCTATCTCATTGGTGTTTCAGACAACAATGTAAATCTTATCTCAGAAATTGATGACAAAGAATTGATCAGCGCAATGAATTTGAGCGCTGACAAACAGACTGCAGTTAAAAAAGCAAGAAGCTTTACAGAAGTTCTTGAAATGTTCATGCCTTCAAAATCATCTCACGAAACAGAAGCAACAAAAACAAACATCTACTCAGATGCAGAACAGAACTTAACTGACTTTGTTGCAAAGCAGAGAAAAAGAATAAATAAGCCGGGTAAAAAAGAATAGAAATGAAAAATAAAGTATTTAAAATAGTTTTAATTTCTCTTTTTGCTTTGCTGTCATCTGTAAAAACATTTGCTCAGTCGAATAATTTTCCGAACGGTTCGACAAACGGATCAACATCAATGAACCGTGAAACTCGTCCGGTAAACATTCCAAACATCGACATCAACATTACAGAACCTAAAACCGGAAGTGAAGTTGCTTTTTCTGTAAGACTTTTAATCATTCTTACAATTTTGACAATTGCTCCGACACTCCTTTTACTTTTAACTTGTTTCTTACGTTTTTCAATCGTACTCGACTTTATTAAAAGAGCATTGTCTTTGCAGCAGGTTCCACCGACTGCAATCTTAAACGGAATTGCTTTCTTTATGACACTCTTTGTAATGTGGCCGACGTTCAATAAGATTTATACAAATGCATATAAACCGATGGCCGACGGTCAAATCGGAATCGAAGTTGCCTACAAAGAAGCTGAACAGCCATTGAGAATTTTCATGGCAGAACAGATGGACGGAAACTACGATTACATCAAGCTCTTTATGGGAATCGCAAAAATGGACCAGCCAAATGATCTGTCTGATGTTCCGACTTATGTTTTGATTCCAGCTTACATTCTTCATGAACTTACAATTGCATTCTACATAGGTATTTATCTATACATTCCATTTATCATAATCGATATGGTCGTCGCGAGTATCCTCATGTCTATGGGTATGATGATGCTTCCTCCTGTTCAGATTTCGATGCCGTTCAAGCTCATGCTTTTCGTTCTTGTCGACGGATGGGGACTCTTGATTCAGTCGCTGTTTAATTCGGTATTGTAGGCGGGGAGTGAAAGATGAGTGTTGGTGAAATTATTGCATTAATGAGAGATGGAATCATGCAGGTTCTGATTTTGATCGCACCTGTATTGGGTTCTGCTCTTATCATAGGTCTCGTTGTTGCTATCTTTCAGGCAACGACTTCAATTCAGGAACAAACATTAACTTTCTTGCCGAAGCTTCTGATTATTTTAATCGTACTTGCTCTTCTCGGCGGATGGATGTTCTCTACACTTGCAGATTATACTCGTACGCTTTTTTCTCAAATTGCAAACATCTCGATATGAGGCTAGGTGAGAATGATAGAAACAATTGCTGCTAATGCTTCTGTTTTTCTCCTGATTGCGGTTCGTTGTTTTGCTTTCTTAATGACGATGCCGCTTTTTTCTATGCGCTCAGTTTCTACGATTGTGCGTGTAGCTCTTGCGGGATACATGGCATATTTTCTTTTGCCTTCAGTTGATTTTAGTACATACGCAACATTTACATCTTTTGATACTACAATCAATCTTTACTTTATTCTTGTTTTAATCGGTGAAGCACTTATCGGTGTAATCATCGGATTTTATGTAACGATTATTTTTTCGGCATTCAGTACTGCAGGTCAGTTCTTTGCATTTCAGATGGGATTTTCTGCATCAGAAGTTTATGACTCTTTGTCTCAGGTAGAAAATCCATTGATGGGTCAGTATTTAAATCTCATCGCAATGCTAATCTTTTTCAAGACAGGTGCTTTTCAGACTTTGTTTTTTCACGGACTTAAAGCGAGCATCGAATCGATGTCTGCATATTCACTTGTTGAAGGACATGCAGGTCTTGTAAAGATTTTAATTGGCGGACTTACAAAACTTTTTGCAAATGCTCTTGTAATTGCACTTCCGATTATGGGAAGTCTTCTTTTAGTTTCTATTTGTATTGGAATTTTGTCGAAAGCAGCTCCTCAGATGAATCTTCTGTCTGAAGGATTTCCTATCATGATGCTATTTTCGTTTTTCATTCTCACAGTTTCGCTTCCGTCAATCTGTGACTTTTTTACGCGCTCATTCTATGCTGGTTTTTCTCAGCTTGCAAATTTATTTCTTACGCTGGGAGGTAAACAGATATGAGTCAGATAGACTTGCAGTGGTTTGCCTCGGCAGAAGATGAAGGCCGTACAGAAGAACCTAGCCAAATCAAACTCGACCGTGCAAGAAAAGAAGGTCGTGTTGCAAAGAGCCAGGAATTAAACAGTTCCATTGCTTTACTGCTTTCCACAATTACTTTGGTAATTCTCGGAAAATGGATTTTTGAACAGTGCATCGAAGTTTATATTTTCTTTTTCTCAAGAGCAGGAACAGAAGACTTTTTTAATCCGGCAAATGGAGCTGTATTTTTATCTTATTTTTTGAAAATGGTTTTACCGATTGCACTTGTCGGAGTTGTAGGTGCAGTTTCCGGAAACCTCATTCAGAACAGGGGCTTCATTTTCAGTTTAAAACCTATTAAACCGGATTTTAAGAAAGTACTTCCACATATCGGTGAATACCTCAAAAAGACAATGTTTTCTAAAACAGGTCTTTTTAATGTTGCAAAATCAATCGGTAAAGTTGCAATTATTGCAGTTGTTGGTTTTAACATGATAAAAGGTGACCTTCCGCAGCTTCTTTCAATGATTCAGGAAAGGGGAAGTATTGCAGGAAGCCTCGGAATTATTGCTTCGATGGGAGCAAAGATTTTGGTTTTTGCAGCTTTGTTTTTTATTGCCATTTCCATTCCAGACTATTACGTTCAGCGTCATGAGTTTATGGAACAGATGAAAATGACAAAAGAAGAAGTTAAGCAGGAATTTAAAGAGCAGGAAGGAGATCCTGAAGTCAAGTCACATCTCGAACAGGCAAAAAGGGAACTTCTTCGCCGCAACATTCCAAAGGCTGTAAAAGAAAGTGATGTCGTAATTACAAACCCGACTCACTTTGCAGTTGCCTTGAAATGGGACAATACGGTTCCAAATTCTGCACCTCAGATCAATGCTAAAGGTGAAGATAATCTTGCACAGGAAATAAAGAGAATTGCACGTGAGAATAACATTCCAATGGTAGAGAACAGGCCTCTCGCGCGCGGACTCTATGCAGAAACGAAAATTGGTGATATAATACCAGAAGTATATTTTAAAGCGATTTCAGTTATTTACGCACAGCTGGATAAGTTTAAGAAAAAATAAAAAGTAAGGTTTGCACGGGTGGGGACTTATGGCAAATGAAAATAAGGGGAATATTTTAAATATCATTCAGAACAATGCTATTGCAGTAGCTGCAATTTTGATTGTCCTGATGCTTATCATTCCACTTCCAACTATATTACTCGATTTCTTTATGGCAGTTAACCTTGCGTTAGCTATCGTAATTTTATTGATTGTTCTCTATACACCAAAAGCAAGTAACTTTACTTCGTTACCGCGAGTAATTCTTTTTGTAACATTATTTGGTCTCGGTATTAACGTTTCATCAACAAGATTGATTTTAACAAAAGGTGCCAAGTTTGACGGACAGATGGTAAGAGCCTTTTCTTCTTTCGTAGTCGGAAGCAGTGAAGGTACAACTGGTCTCGTTGTCGGAATGGTAATCTTTATCATCTTGATTGTAATTCAGGTATTGGTAATTACAAAAGGTGCAACACGTGTATCAGAAGTTGCTGCACGCTTTGCATTGGACAGTATGGCACAGAAAAACTTTGCAGTTGATGCAGAGTTGAACAGCGGTGCAATCACTGAAGAAGAAGCACAGGAAAAGCGAAAAGAAATCAGACGTGAAAGTGACTTCTACTCAGCAATGGACGGTTCTTCGAAGTTTGTAAGTGGAAACGTTACGGCTGGAATTTTCATCACTGTTGTCAATCTTCTTGCCGGTATCATTACTGGAATGGTAATCCGTCATGAAACATTTAACGTTGCTATCGAAACATATTGTCGTTTGACAATTGGTGATGGTCTTTTGAGTCAGTTGCCGTCTCTCTTGCTTTCATTTGCAACAGGTTTGATTGTAACAGGAAGCAACACAGACGAAGTACTTTCAAAAACAGTCAAAGACAACTTTACGATTTCTGGACGCGTATATATCATCGGTGGTGCTGCAATTGCACTCATGGGATTTATGCCTGGTATGCCATGGTATGTACTTATTCCGCTTGGCGGATTAAGTGTTTACGTCGGCATAATGATGCAGAGAACAGAACAGAAAAACTTTCAGGCTAAACTTGAAGCAGAACAGAATGCAAAAAGTAAAGGACAGACTGGCGGTAATCCTGATGATATCAGTCCGGTAGTTCCACTTGATCCATTGTCACTTGAAATTGGTTATGCACTTGTTCCGCTTGTTGAAAAAGATAAAGGTGCAGAACTTCTCGAACGAATTGTTCGTATCAGAAGAGAATCTGCAATTGATCTTGGTCTTGTAGTTCCGCGAATCAGAATTATTGATAATACTACATTAGACCCAAGTGAATATTGTTTTAAAATCAAAGGTATAGAAGCCGGTAGAAGTAAACTTAAACTCGGCTATTATATGTGTATGAATACAGGTGGCGTTGTCGAAGAAATCAAAGGTGAACCGACAAAAGATCCTGCATTCGGAATGAGCGCTATCTGGGTTCCTGAAGAAAAGAGAACTGAAGCTGAAAGAGCAGGTTACGCAGTTGTAGATCCACCGACAATCGTTGCAACTCATCTTACAGAAATCATCAGAAGTCATGCTGCAGAAATTCTCGGTCTCAAGGAAGTTGGACAGATTATCAACGCCATTCGCGAAAAGAACAAGGATGTTGTTGAAGCAGTTATGGATACTGCCAAGTTCACTTACGGACAGATTGAAAAAGTACTTCAGAATCTTTTGCGTGAACAGGTTTCAATCCGTAACATCGAACTTATTCTTGAAACGCTTGCTAACTTTGGACCACAGGTTAATCCTTACATTTTGACAGAGAAAGTTCGCCGTGCACTTGGTCTTCAGATTTGTCTCCAGTATGCAGACAGCGATAAAGTTTTGCGTGCAATGAGACTTTCTCAGGAATGGTCTGAAAAACTTCTTGAGCATCAGGTAATTCCACCAGATGGATCTCAGCCGTTTGTTGCATTTGATCCTGTAGACGGACGAAACTGGATCAGTACAATCAGTGAAGCTTTTGCTGCAATGAATCAGAATAACTATCAGCCGATTATTGTCTGTCCTACAGAAGTCAGACTTTTGGTTAAGAGTTCAACAGAAAGAGAAATGCCGGGACTTGTCGTTATATCAATTGATGAAGTTATTGCTTCTGGCTCGACAATTAAATTTGAAGTTCTCGGTGAAATTGTGAAAGATGACGGAGGAATGAAAGTTGTATAACGAATATTCAAATTTGCCTGTAAATAAAATTAAAGGTAAAAACAGGGATGACTGTATTGCACAGCTTTTTGAAAAATACGGAACAAATTATAGAATCGTAGACTGGCATTCAAATGTAAAACAAAGTTTTTTAGGTCTTTTTAATAAAACTTATGTAGAAGCTTCTTACATTATACAAACACCAAACTCTAATTTTTCGAACACAAATTCATTAAATAATTCTGATTCGTTTGAAAAAAACAAAGACGCTCTCTTAAACTCTCTCGGAACAAATGCTGTTACGACAAAGCAGCTCGCAAGCCTTGATAAGAAACTTGATTCCATGATGGAAGAATTTTCAAGCAAGATGGCTGACATCAAGGCTGGAACTGATAAAGTTCATATTACAATTGAAAGGATTTCAGAACTTCTCGAAGAAAATGAATTCTCAAAAGAATACATAAAAGAAATCTGCGATAAAATCAGGAGCAGATTTTCTCTTGAAGAACTTGATGACTTTGATTCAGTAGAAAAACAGGTTGTAGACTGGATCGGAGAATCAATTACAATTGCAAAGAAAAAAGCATATCGTCCGCCACATGTAATGGCTATCGTTGGTCCTACAGGTGTCGGTAAAACAACTACAATTGCAAAGCTTGCAGCCCAGCAGATTATTGCTGCAAACAAAAACGGATTAAAAGAACCTGTCATCAGATTGATTTCAGCAGACATCACTCGTGTTGCAGCAGAAGAACAGCTCCGTCGTTATGGAAATCTTCTTGAAATGCAGGTTGATAAAGCTGAAAATGCAGATGACATTAAGGCAATTTACAGAGAATGTAAAGACAATACAGACATCATCATCATTGATACAAGTGGTTACAGTCCTAACGATTCTGAAAAAATCGGAAGATTAAAACAGACACTTTCTGTAGACTCAATTAAAGCAGACATCTATCTTGCTTTCTCTGCTTCTACAAAACTCAGAGACTTACGAAACATCATTCAGAATTACGAACCATTCGGATTCTCTTCTGTAATCGTAACTAAATGTGATGAAACAAATCAATATGGAAATATAATCAGTATTCTTTCTGAAAAGCGAAAATCAGTTTCCTTTGTAACTTACGGTCAGGCTCCTGGAAAAGACATCAGTCGTCCAACTGTTGTAAGCTTTTTGAAAAGACTTAGTGGTTTTAAAATTGATAGAGTTCATATCGAAGATAAATTTGGAGACAATTAATTATGGAAGAACAGTTAGACGAATTGAAACAGGTTATTCAGAATTCTAAAGGTAAAACAGGTTCTGTTGACTCAAATCACAAAACGAGAATTATCGCAATTACAAGTGGAAAGGGTGGTGTAGGTAAAACTAACATCGCCGTCAACATGGCAATTGCATATGCACAGCTTGGTAAAAAAGTAATTCTTATTGACGGTGACCTTGGTATGGCCAACGTAAACGTATTGTTGAATGTTGTTCCAAAATATAATCTCCTCCAGGTAATCAATAAACAGAAGACAATGTCTGAAATTATCCTCGATACAGAATTCGGAATCAAGTTTATTGCAGGTGCAAACGGATTTTCAAAGATTGCAAACCTCAGTGTAGAAGAACTTGAATATTTTGCAAAACAGTTCAGCTCACTTGGAAATGCGGACATCATCATCATTGATACAGGTGCCGGAATCGCAAACAACGTTTTGCAGTTTGTTGCAGCAGCTGATGAAGTTTATGTTGTAACAACCCCAGAACCTACAGCAATCACAGATGCTTACGGTATCATCAAGATTATTACAACAGAAATCACAGACCGTGAAATCAACATTCAGCTTCTTGTAAACCGCGTTCACTCAGCTGACGAAGGAAAGAGAATCTCTGACCGAATTATCAACATCGTAGGCCAGTTCTTGAACTATAAAGTAAATTACATCGGATTTATTTACGAAGATCCTGTAATTCAGGCGAGTGTAATCCGTCAGAAACCATTTATCGTAATTAACCCGACATCAAAACCTGCTGTCTGCGTAAAGCACATCGTAGGAAGAATAGAAAAGACTGATGTTGCAAATAACGAAGGAGTTTCAAGCTTCTTGAAGAAATTCCTTGGATTTGGCAAATAGTAATAT
>JAGHSB010000187.1 GCA_018066075.1 Candidatus Treponema scatequi | reverse complement strand
GTCCCGGTCTTAGTTTTTGAGGAAGACGATCAGCAGAACATTACAAAAGTCACAAAAGTTTTGAACAAAGAAGATTTACCTGTTCATCTTTTTACAAATGGAAAAGCTGACGACTCAAATCTTTACGGACTTTGTGAAAAGTTGAAAGATTTTTTGAACAACAGAATGATTCCATACAACAGAAAATATTTTCAGAATGTTTTAAAAGAACTCGAAGTCGATTCTGCTTACACGCTCGCAAAGAAAAGTCACTTTTTAAGTCTTTCAGATCAGTACTGGATTTTAAGTCGCGATGAAATCGGAAAACTCTGGTGGAATGATGTAAACTTTTTTACAAATGAATATGACAGCGCAATCGGATTAAGACTCGTCAACAATTCATCAAACCTTAATAGAAATACAAATTCTCATTCACCTGACAACACCACTGCCGGTGAACTTCCAAAAAGATGGATTCAAAAAGAGGGGATAAATTATCTGGAAAAAGCTGGAACTGGAACAGAACAGATGGAACCACTTAACGAAGTTCTTGCTTCTGAAATCTGCCGACGCCTTGAAATAAATTATATTCCTTACACATTTGAAATTCGCGATAATCAATATTATTCAATTTGTGCAGACATTGTAGATGAAAATCACGAAATGGTTTCAATGGAAAGTGTTTACCACGACATCCATCTTGAACAAAATCAGTGCTATAGTTTTGAAAAATTAATTACACGATGTGAACAGCTTGAAATTCCAAATGCTGAAGAAGATTTATTAAAAATGTTTTTGATGGATTTTATAATTGCAAACGAAGACCGTCATACATATAACATCAGTTTTATCCGCGAAACAGAAACTCGAAAGTGGAATGGAGTTGCTCCTGTTTACGATTCTGGAAAATCGATGTTCTTAAATAAACTCGATTTTGAAATTGCAATGAAATCATCTTTTCAGATTGCCGCAAAACCATTTGAAGAAACTCAGATGAAACAGTTTAAAATACTTCCATTTGAAAAACTTTACGGAAAAATAGATTTAGAAAAATTAAACGGAATTGACAAATGGTATGAAAAACTTTTGAAAAAATTAAAACGAATTGACCAGGATAAAAAAGAAGCACTCGTAAAAGTATTAATGCAGCGAATTGAAGAAGCAAAAATTCTATTGCAAAAACGCTACGAAGAAAGCGGCATCATGTTCATTAAAAATGGAAAAAAATCTTCTGCACAAACAGTACTCGATTGCCTTAAAATAAATCCCCACCAGACAAAACTCGAACTTGAAAATGCAACAGGTCTTTCACGTGCCACAATTACCCGTGCATTATCTGAGCTTGCCCGTGATGGAAAAATTGAACGCGTTGGCGCTAATAAAAATGGCTGGTGGGAGATTATGTAAATAAAAGCGTCGCGGATAGTTTTAGGAGGGGAAAGCCTTCTCCTCGCTCCAACCGCCGTTGGCGTTTTCCGCTTCCCCTTCTCCTAGGGCTCCACCCTAAAACCCGAGAGGTAAATTGCTGTCGCAATTTTTTATTCTACTTTATAGTTCTTGCACTTTTCTTCAAGCAATATAAAATCACAACAAAATTTTGCAATTTTACCTGTAGACATTTGTTTTTCGTATAATTTACTGGCTTTTTGAAT
>JAGHSB010000199.1 GCA_018066075.1 Candidatus Treponema scatequi | reverse complement strand
ATTGTACAATGTTGCTATGAAATACAACTTTTAGGCTATATATCTATTTTATCGGTAAAATTCCATAAACGCAACAATAAAATTTAGTGATATAGATAAGATTTCTCTTAAATTCCACTAAAAACCCATATTTCCTTGATTTTATCGCAATAAACAGATAAACTTATCGCATTATGAAACTCTCCGACAAATTTACTTTAACAAGAATCGTTTTATCACCAGTTTTTCTGGCATTATATATCATCCCTTATTTCTATCCGCTGTTACATTCTTTTTCTGTATTTACAGGCTGGTTTATGATTCCATTTTTAGGTTTTATGGAATTTACAGACTTTCTTGACGGCTTTTTTGCCCGAAAGACAAATGCAGTAAGCGACTTCGGAAAAGTATTCGATCCGTTTGCAGATGTAATCGTTCACATTACTACACTCTGCTGCTTTGCATTTACAAATTACTTCAACCCGATCTGTTTGATTTTAATTCTCTACCGTGAATTTACAATGAACTTCATCAGAATGGTTGCTTCAAAAAAAGGTGTCGCAATCGCAGCTCGTAAAGGCGGAAAACTCAAGACTTGTTTCTACATCGCAACAGGTTTTGTAATACTTTTGGTTGAATGTGCACTCCGCATCGGACACCCGTTCGAAGGAAACGTTCTTTCAGGTTTCATGATTGCAATCACAGTAATGTCATGGATTTGTGTAGCACTCGCCTACATTTCATTCATTGATTATCTCAAAAGCTTTGCAAGCATTTTGAAAGATTAAATCAATTTATCTACCTTTACAAAAACATTTATCTCTGCGTTTTTAATCAGTATCTGATCTACGACAGGATAAAATTCTGCAGGTGGAATTTTCGCAGAAAGAGTTTTCGTTTCAGAAAATAAAAGTCTTGTCATAAAATTAAACACCGGATTTAATTCAAGACTTTCAACTTTATCAGTATTTTTTTTCGGCTGCTCATACCAGAATCTCTTGCAAGGAATTAAAATCATCGGATTGATTTCATGACAGACAACCTGTACCGTCTGACATTCTTCTTTTGAATTGATTGTAATTTCAAATTCGTTTTTATTAGTGTATACCGTAGTTAAAACGATTATCGAAAATAAAGAGAAAACGACATAACATCCAAATCCGATGAAAAAAGTCATCGCCGTAAAACAGAAGAACAAAACGCCTATTGCAAAAACAGAAACAGTAAAGATAATGTCACCCAATTTAAAATTTGTAAAAGGAGAAACAATATTTTTCTGAGAAATATCAACAAGATATAAAACAACAGTTGCAATAATGAAAGAAAGTGAAACAAGGCTTAAAGTTGTTTTTGATGAAGAGAAATTTTTCTTTTGAATGATCTTTATTAAATAATAAATTAAGCTTGCCGTGAAAATTCCACTTGAAAAAGCAAAAACTGTCAGGCAAGCTGAGAATGGAAAAGACATTATGGATAAGCCTTGAAGTCCTGAACGATACTTACAGTTGATTCAATCTTAAAGTCCGGAAGCTCTTTCTGAGAAAGAACGATTGCCTTTTCAACGATAGCAGAAGAATCTGCAACACCCTGCAAAACAATTCTGTTGTCAATTACGACTGCGTGCAGGAAGTTAATGTTAAGCTTGTATTTGAAAACAAGTGTATTAACAAGATTCTGTGCAATCAAAAGATTCTTGATTTTTTCGTTTCCAGCTTTTTCTTTTTCTGGAGTAACGACATTCTTTACTGTTTCAACCATGATGTTTGAAGCAGCATCGATATCAAGAACACCTGTGTTGATTACACAATGATAGTCTGTTGATTCTTCATTTTCGTGATTAAAGAAACTCTTGTGAAATCCAAGTCTGTTTGAATCGCTTTCTTCGATTCTCTGTTTTGCCTGCTTGTCATTCCAAGTAAATTCTTTTTTAAGTCTTTCGATTCTGACACTGTCTTTTGCAACAAGTCTGAATGAAACGAGATTTGGAAGTTCACTTAAAATGATGTAAGATCCGCGTCCGATTAAAACAGTGTTTCCTTCCTGAGCAGCTTCGAGAACTGCAGTCTGAAGATAATCCATGTACTCGTCACGGTCTTTTGCAAGTGATGCAAAGAAGCCAGGTTTTCTTTCATCATATTTGTCGAGTTTTGATTCAGGAAAGCCTAAATCTATAATTTTTTTTTCAATTTCTTTTCTGCCAACAAACTTGTATCCAAGTTTCTGTGCTGCTGCAGTTGCAATTTCATCACCAAGAGCTGCGACTTGTCGTGCAATAGTAATAATAGCCATAATGTCCTCCCGCGATAGGTGTAAATCGCTGTATTTATAAATGAATATAAAACGCAGCCTGCACCGCATTTCATATTGTTGTTTTAATGAATAAAGAGTGTTAAACTTTACTCATATAAGCCCATTTTTGCTTACATATTAATTATAAACCCTTTCGACAATTTGTCAAAAAAAGATTTATACGTTAGTTTAATTTATCAAAAAACGACAGTCAGAGGTCATAGAATGTCAGATACAGGACACAAATTTTCAGACGAAAAATTAATCTGGAAAGAACAATCCAGAAAAGAACTTCTAAAAACTCCAGTTATGAGCGTCAATGAAACGACAAGCATTTCTCCTGACGGCGAAACAGGAAACTATATCGTAATGGATGCAAGAAGCTGGTGTGCTGTCGTTCCTGATTTAGGCGATGACTATCTGATGGTAAAACAGTGGAGACACGCATCTCAATGCCTCAGCATCGAGTTTCCAGGCGGCGTAATCGATGACGGCGAAGAACCTCTCCAGGCTGCAAACCGAGAACTCCTCGAAGAAACCGGAATGAAAGCCAAAGAAATGATTTACCTCGGTTCAGTTTCTCCAAACCCAGCCCTCTTTTCAAACAAAATGCATTTCTTTTTAGCCCGCGGCCTCACAGGCGATGGTAAACAGGACCTCGACGACGACGAATTTGTTAATGCAATTAAAATCAGCAAAAAAGAAGTCCGCGAAAAAATGTGCAGCCCTGATTACCCGCATGGTTTAATGGCAGTAGCACTTTTCCTGGCAGAAAGACACAGCAAATAGACGAAATTTTTTAGACACAGATATCACAGATTTTTGTTTTGACACAGATGTAGACAGATTAGCACAGATGTTAGATTTTAGGTTTGAAAACTATTCATCTAAAACCCAAAACTAATATCTGTGTCAATCTGTTCTAATCAGTGCTGATCTGTGTCTAAATTTTTAAAGGTTATCTATAAGATTCTCTGCTGTCTGGGAATAGTTATTAGTGTACTTTGTGCTGGCGGTGGCGTGCATAATTGTTGCTGTGATTGCAGCGTCTAAGGCGGAATAGTTTTGGGCAAGGAGTGCTGCGATGATTCCGGTTAGGACATCGCCGGAGCCGGCTTTGCTTAGAGATGGGGAACCGAGAGTGCAGATGCAGATTGTTCCGTTTGATGCAATTATTGTGTTTGCGCCTTTTAAGATGAGAACTGCAGACGGATATTTTTTTGAGAACTCACGGGCAAGAGTGATTCTTGTTTCTGTAATTTCTTTTACGGAATATTCGCCAAACCCTGTTCTCTTTAAGAGTTCTGAAAATTCTTTTGGATGCGGAGTAAGAACTACGCGAGATGTTTTAATTTTGCATTCTTTCTGATTTGCATTGTCAGAAGAACAAACATCTTTCAAAAACTTCACTGTGTCATCATAATAAAAACTGTCGGCATCTAAAACTACTGCGGCATTTTTTTCTTTGATGAGATCTAAATATTTTTTGAACAATTCATTTTTGTTTTGTGATTTGCCTGATTTGTTTTCATTCGCTTTATTTTCATCCGATTTTGCAGAATCATCCCTTCCGAACCCAGGTCCTAAAACAAAAGCGTTTGCATTAGATGGAATTCCTTCGCTTATCATCACGCTCGGATCAATTTTAAACTCTGCAGTTTTTGAAGAATCGATTGCATAAATTGTTGAAAGTCCTGTTCCAGTTTTGAGGGCTGCTTCTGCACTTAAGATTGCGGCACCGCATTTTGTTCCAGAGATGATGCAGGTGTGACCAAAATTTCCTTTGTGCGTATTCTGAGATTTTCTCTCAGGAAGTTTTGCGTCTGACTTTTCGAGGAGATAAAGTTTTTCATATGACGCGGGTTGCGTAATTGATACGGGCTGTTGATTTGATGTAAGCTGTTGATTTGATGTGAGCTGCTGATTTGATGTGAGCTGCTGATTTGATGCGAGCTGCTGATTTGATGCGAGCTGCTGATTTGATGCAGTCTGAAACACATTCTCAGCCATTCTAAAAAAAAACTCATCTGAAACACCGATCTCGGCGCGAATAAGTTTGCCAACTGCGTCTTTTGCGGCATCTGCAAACAAACCGATTTTATGAGCACCCATCGAAATAGTTTTATCAGCGAAGAAAAGATTTCGCTTTAATTCCTGCGGTGTCATTGAAGAAAGAGTTGAATTGTCTGTATCTGTTTTACAAACAGCAGCTTTTCTACCGCAATCATCACTTCTAAGTCCAGCATCACTTCTACCATCACCATCACTTCTAAGTCCGGAAGTTCCACTTAGGCCTGACGGGATGTCGCAGGCGATGCGTTTAGCCTGTGCGTGATTTACGACTTTGAAAAGATTCTGATATTTTTCTTCGACTGTGCCGTGAAAGCCTGTTCCAAAGATGCAGTCTACAATGACGTCTGATTTTTCGATTACTTTTTCGAGGAGAGTTCCTTTTACTTCTTTATCTTTTAATGCAAAAAGACCGATTAAAGTTTTATCGCTGTTTTTATCTGCGTATGATTTTTTAATTAATGACTGAAGGTTTTCAAAAGATTTTTTGCAGTGAAGTGATTTTGGATCTTCGCATTGAAGGAGATTTATTTTACACTTGCCGAAAAGTCTTCTGGCAAGTGTGTAGCCGTCGGCTCCGTTGTTTCCGGAACCGCACATGATTAAAACTGATTTCTTTTTGCTGTCTGCAATTTTTAAAACGTGCTGTTCAAGAGACATCGCTGCGTTTTCTATCATAATGCTTTCAGCAATATCTGAATCATCAGATAGAAAACACGATATCTTCTTTTCAATTTCTTTTACACTTTCAAAGATCTGTTCCATACAATCAAAAATCCGTATTAATAAATTCCACTTAAAAAAAATTAAACTTAAAAAACTATGCTAAGAAAATCAAACCCAAGATTCCGGCTGGAATAAGATATGCGGCAAACCATTCGAGTTTACCCTTCTTGATGATCTTCATCAAAACAGCAAGTGCAAAATATCCGACAGCAAATGAAGCAAGACATCCGACAACAAGCGGAAGAACTCCGACATTAGAAGTTACTTCGCCGAGATCTTTTGCTTCAAGAACGAATGCTCCAAGAATTGCAGGAATCGAAACGATGAAAGAATAAACGCCTGCAAGACTTCTGTTAACTCCGCCAAAAAGTGCACCTGCAATTGTAGAACCAGAACGGCTTACACCAGGAAGAGTTCCGATTCCCTGAAAGATACCAACGAGAATCGACTGTTTGATTGTAATACCAGTGTACTCTGTTTCTTTCTGCTTCTTTGAAAGAATTGCAGAAATGATTAAGAATGCTGATGTTACAAAAAATCCGATGAATACAAATGCGAAAGGAAGATCCGGAATCAATTTGGAAGTTACGATTCCAAGAACTCCGGTGATTACAGTTGTAATTAAAACTGCGATAATGGAACGTCTTCCAGCTTCATCTGTTGCGCACAAACCGTTTTCTGAGATGCGGTTCTGAGGCTCAGGCTTTTTACCAATCCATCTGAAGAGGACTGCAAAGAACTCGCAGATTTCTTTTCTGAAGAAGATGAAAACTGCAAGTAAAGTTGAAAGATGTAAAAATACATCAAAGAGAAGCGGTAAATCTTCAAGCCCGAAAATTGCCTGAACGATTTTCAAATGTCCGCTCGAAGATACCGGTAAAAATTCTGTCAAACCCTGGAGGGCACCAAGTAAAATTGATTGAAGTAATGTCATTTTAAATTTCCTTTAATTTCTTTTTTTAATTAATTAAAATGGAAGCTTTACACCTTTAAGTGCATCACCAATTGCATCAGCTGCTTTTGATTTAACTTCATCCTGACCTTTTGCAAGAAGTTCCTGCTTTTTCTTTTCAAGTTCAGAATTAAGTTTGTCCATCTTAAGACTTGACGCGTTGATTTCATTTTCAATATCGATAAACTCATTAAGTTTAGAAGTTGCACCGCCGGTTTTTTCATTTAAAACTTTTGTCACTTCTTTTTTAGCCAGGGCTTTTACATTATTGATTTCGTCATTGAAAAGCTTCTGCAAAACTTCTGCAAACTTTTTATCTGCATCAGTTGTAATCTTCATGTCAGTAATTTCATCTTTTGAAAATGAAACGTCTACACCAACTTTCATTTCTTTCAAATATGAAAGAGCTCTTGTATAAAGGTTATATGCAAACTCAGGTTCAAACTTTTCTGTTTCAAATGAAAGCTGTTTCATAAAAAGGTCAGCACCGATTGTAAATGAACCGTCACTCTGAACATTAAGTTTTCCCTTAATTGTTGATTTTGATTTTAATCCAAACTGGTCAGAAGAGAAACTTACAGGATAATTATCACCAGAATAAACAGCACCTACCAACGGGTTATCAGTTACAGTTCTTGTATCAACTGTAATGTCACATGCATGATTCTGTCCTGCAATATTCATCTTTGCATTTGCAATTGCAGGTTCTCCACGCTTATCCATATCAGAAGAGATGTTTGTTGCACCACCGTTCCAGTTAACACCTGAACATGAAAGTTTTTCAATTAAGAATTTTGGAACTCTGTCCTGTTTGTACCATACATAACGACCAGGAAGACGCTTTCTGTTTTCATCAGGTTTTTCTGCTTTTTCTTTTTTAGCAGATGAACTGTTCTTGCTCTGAAGAGCCATGTTAACGCCCTGTTTCAAGTATGGATAATATTTTCCGATTGTCTTGTACATTACTGTATCAATCGGGCCAGAAATCAAGTTAACACCGTCTTTGATTGAAAAGGATTTAATTTTATTCAATTCTGTATTTACGAAATCTGTATCATGCTTGATTGCAGTTTTAACTTTTTCTGATGCAGATTTTGCTTTTGCAGCATCCCCTTTTACATCATTTATAAGCTGTTTAGAATCATTTACAAGAGATTTTGATTCATTGAGAAGAGATGTAATTTTTTTTGTAGCATCAGCAATTTTTACAGGATCACTGATTTTTGACCAGTCTGTCTTTGTAATTTCTTCAGCATCCTTAGAAAACTTTTCTACACGGTTTGTAATGTCAGTCGGTTTGTCTTTCCATTTTTTTACAAGTTCATCACTGAGAGTATAAACTTCTTCTGCAACGGCCGGACTTGAAAGCTGACTCTGAAGATTATTTATGATACTTTCAGGATTATACTGTTCAAAAAGTTTTTTAACTTCATCGGCTGCAGCTTCTTTAGCAATCGCTGCTCTGTTATCAAGTGCAAGCTGAAAGTTATTTTTCTTTGCAGCCTTTTTATTTTTCTTTGGAAGCTCTGCAGAAGTTTCGCGTGCTGTCATTACATTTACGCCTTCTACAGCAACATTCTGCAGATCAAATTTTCCGCGAAGGAGTTCTGTAAGGTTAAAATCAACGATTACCTTTTCAAGTTCAAAAAGATTCATCATCGGATCTTCAGCATAACCCTGTTTGAGATCTGAGATTTCAACTTTTGCGCCAAAGATTTCTACATTAACATAACTAACTTCTGTTTTTGCACCGAATGTATTCTGCATTGCGTTAACGAGAAGTTTCTTTGCAATTGGATTTTTGAAAATTCCAACTGCAATTACTACTGCAGTACAAATTGCAATTGTTGCTAAAAGTGGAACTATTTTAATCGAGAACTTTTGAGAAGCGAGGTCTTTCCCGATTCTCTGATATTTTTCAATTTTCGATTTTGGAAACTGCTGGTTAAGTGGAATGTAATAGAGTTCCGGATTGTCAGGATTTTTTACAAAGAGATCCCTGATTTCTTCGCGCTGTGGTGGAACATAAATTTTATTCAAAAGTTTTTCAAGTTTCTTTTCTGTGTAACTCTTTTTGAAAATCTTCGGAAGTTTTTCAGCAGAAACATTTTTTTCTTCTTTTACTTTCTTTTCTTTTACAGCTTTTGGAGCAGCAGTTTTTTTAGTTGTTTTAACTTCTTCTTTTTTCATGACTATAACCTCTCTGCTGCGATATCAATTATTTTTCCGATAAGCGGAAGTTTCTGCATGACTTTCATTACTGCAGAGTCTCCAAGTTTTGGAGTTACTTTCTTTCGCCAGAGCAATACTAAATATCTGAAACAAATGAACAACGGAATATACAAAGCAAGTCCGCAGACAAGCGACCCCATTACAATCGAATTATTAAACTTTGTTAAACCTACAAACGGAACTTCAAGAAGATTTCCAAAGAAATTTGCGAGCCCCGGAATTGTCAAAATCTTATATCCTATGTCATCAAACAGCGGATCCAAAAGCCATGTAAGCTGCGACATAAGTGCAATCATTATTAAATATGCAGGTTTATTGATTCTTACGAAAAAGAAAAAGATAAAAATTACAAACCAAAGAGCATTTGTCTTTGGCATGAATCCGAGAAGGATTCCCATACAAAGGGCATTTGCAACTTCCGAAGGATTTCGGTTTGAGTTTAATGCCTGTAAAAACTTTACGAATGCTTTTAACATTTTGACTCCCTGGACTAAGTCTGTCCGACACTAGTCTGTCTTACTATTATAAAACAAACGGACAATTATTACTATAAAAAAAACCCGGACTTTATCCGGGTTTTAATTTCATCTCTACTCTAAGATAGCACCTTTGTCTGCACTTGAAACAAGTTTTGCATATCGTGCAAGATATCCGGTCTTAACTTTTGGAGCCGGAGCTTTCCATGCGACACGGCGTTTTTCAAGTTCTGCATCAGATACTTCGAGAGTAATCTTATAGTTGTTGATGTCGAGTGTGATTTTGTCGCCTTCTTCAACAAGAGCAATCGGTCCGCCAACTGCAGCTTCTGGAGAACAGTGTCCGAGAGAAGCACCGCGGGTAGCTCCTGAGAAGCGTCCGTCTGTGATGAGGGCAACTTTCTTATCAAGTCCCTGACCTGCAAGGGCTGCAGTTACTGCAAGCATTTCACGCATTCCAGGGCCGCCCTTTGGACCTTCGTAGCGGATTACTACAACATCCCCGGCTTTGATTTCCTGATTCTGAACTGCTTTCATTGCGTCTGTTTCGTCATCAAATACGCGGGCCGGACCTGTATGCTTCATGAGTTCTTTTGCACATGCAGATCGTTTTACTACAGTTCCGTTTGGAGCAAGGTTTCCGAAGAGAATTGCAATACCGCCGTTGTCGCTGTAAGGATTTTCGATCGGACGAAGGATTTCAGGGTTGCGGTTTACAACACCTTTGATGTTCTGAGCAATTGTTTTTCCGGTAACAGTCATAAGGCTTGTCTTAATGAGTTTCTTTTTGGCAAGTTCCATCAAAACAGCCTGAACACCGCCTGCATCATTAAGCTCGCACATAAATGTATGACCTGCAGGAGCAAGATGACACAAGTTTGGAGTGCGGTTTGAAATCTCATTTACTTCGTGAAGGTCAATTTCAATTCCGGCTTCATGTGCGATAGCTGGAACGTGAAGCATTGTATTTGAAGAACATCCAAGAGCCATATCAGCAGCAAGAGCATTTCTAAAGTTGTCTTTTGTCATCATCTTGCGGGCAGTGATCTTTTTCTTGTACATTTCCATAACCTGCATTCCGGCTTTCTTTGCAAGAGCAAGACGAGCACCAGTTACAGCAGGAATAGTTCCGTTTCCAGGAAGACCGAGACCCAGAACTTCTGTAAGACAGTTCATTGAGTTTGCAGTAAACATACCTGAGCATGCACCGCATCCAGGACAAGCACTGTGTTCCATTTCTTTAAGCTGTTCTTTTGTAATTTTTCCGACAGCAAGACCGCCGACAGCTTCGAACATATCTGTAAGCGAAAGATTTTTTCCGCTGTAAGGATTTGATTTATCGTTTCCAGGCAAGTGACCAGGCATCATTGGTCCGCCAGAACAAAATACAGTAGGCAAATCAAGACGAGCTGCAGCCATGAGCATTCCAGGAACAATCTTGTCACAGTTTGGAATCATAACGAGCGCATCAAACTGATGAGCCTTAGCCATACATTCCACTGAATCAGCAATAAGCTCACGAGTTACAAGAGAATATTTCATTCCCTCATGACCCATCGCAATACCGTCACAAACACCGATTGCAGGAAACTCAACTGGAGTTCCGCCAGCCATGCGGATTCCGGCTTTAACTGCTTCTGCGATTTTATCGAGATCTGCATGTCCCGGAATGATTTCGTTTTTTGCACAGCAAACGCCGACCATAGGACGTTCAAGTTCTTCGTCTGTGTAACCCATTGCGTAGAAAAGGCTTCTGTGTGGAGCGCGAGCTGTTCCTTTTACTGCATTGTCTGATTTTTTCATATATTACCTCGTTTTTTTCGGGTGGAATTTGCCCAACCGCGATTTTATTTTAGTGTTCTATAGTTTCCATTCTAAATTATGTCGACTTTATTGTCAATAAAGATTTTCAGTTATATTAAAAATATCTTTTTACCACCCGAAATCACTTCAAAGCAAGAAATCACTTCTAAAGCCCGGCGGGCGTTCCACTTAAAGTTCAATTGTACCGATGACTGTGGTGTCGTCGTCTGAAGCTGAGCGGAATTTTGACTTAGTCTTTGGCTTGTAGTTTGAAGCATATTCGTCATCGTCAGAATAGGCCTGAGTTTTTTCTGATGATTTTGACTTTTTGGTGCGTGCCGATTTCGGTGCAATCAAGAAGCCGAACATGCTTCCGCACAAGCCCCCTGCTACATGAGCGAGTACTGCAATATTTGAATCTGACTTTTTGATAAAGATTTCCGAGCATAAGAAAAGGATGAACACGAGAATGAACGAAAGCGGAATCTCATTTTTTGAAAGAGTCGTAAATGAAGACAAAAGGATGAGCATGAACGCAATTCCACTTGCTCCCAAAAGAGGAGACGGAATGAGGCATGCATTGAGAACGCCTGTTACAAGGGCTGTGACTGCAATCATTACGCCGATCATTGCAGAGCCGTATCTCTCTTCGAGAAGCGGCCCGAGAAGAAGAATAAAGCTGATATTTCCGAGAAGGTGTTCCCAGCTTGCGTGACCGAGTACGTGTGTGAAAAGCTTTACATAATCTATTGCCGATTTGAAGTTAAATGGAACCGGGCACTTTGCGCTTCCGGGAACTGTAAAATAGTTTTTGATGAGGTCGATGTTTTTGAGGAGATATGCATCAACTGCAAAAAGAATCGTACAGATAAAACAGAATGTTAAAATTACTGGAGCGTTGTAAGTAATGCGGATTTTAAAAGACTTTTTCATATATGCAATTTTAATACTGAGTTGGACTCATTGCAAGTATTTTTGAAATTCTGTAAAATAAAGTTACTATGAATGCTATTATTACAGTTGTTGGTTCAGATAAAGTTGGTATTATTGCAAAGGTTACTGCTTTCTTGGCAGAACACTCGATTAACGTTGCAGACATTACACAGACAATCCTCTCAGGAAACTTTGTAATGATGATGATGGTAGACCTCTCAGGCGCAGACATCACAATCGATGAACTCCGCACAAAGATGACAGAAAAAAGTCACGAGATGGATGTCGAAATCAACATCATGTCTGAAAAAGTTTTCAGCGCAATGCACCGAGTATAACAGCGAGCATCACTGAAAAATAAATCACTTCAATACCCGCGCGAATTATTTTCGATAAACTTCTTCGCGGGTGTGAAATCCTGAATCGATGATTACTTCATCAATATTTTCTTTTGTTACGGCTACCGGTTCCAGTAAATATGTTGGAATGTCTGCGTAGCCGTTATTTATTGTTCCGTTAATCAATGAAAGTTCTACTGGTGCAGCGCCTTTGCTGAGTCTTACGGCACAGTATGCTGCCTGTTTTGAAAGTTCTGTAATCGGTTTGTAAATTGTAACAGTCTGTTTTGAGTTTACGATGTGCTGGCAGTTTGCAATGTCTGCATCCTGACCTGCGATGAAAATTTTTGCATCAGGCTTTACTTCTGAAATTGCCTGAATGACGCTGTTAGCAACAGAATCGTTTCCGCAAATGATTGCATTTGGAATCTGTTCTTCGCGCAAATAAGAAATCATCTGGTTATATGAAAGATCGTAATTCCAGTCATCTGTATAAAACACTTCACCAATTTTTAAAGGACTTGAATGGACAACTTTTTCAACTCCTTTTCTGATCATAGACATGTTAAAGTCATCCTGAGGGCCGAGCATCAGATAAAGAGTTCCAATAGGACATTTCTTTATTATTTCCTTTGCCATCTTCTCTCCTACTTTCTCAGAATCGATTGTTACATACAAATCGATTGAAGCATTGAGAATAAGTCTGTCGTAAGAAATTACAGGAATATTTTTTGATGTTGCATTTCTGATTACTTCTGTAAGTGAATCTGCTTTTTTTGCAACGATTACAATTGCATTTACATTTTTATCGATGAGATACTGAATCTGTCTTATCTGTTCATCAATGTCGTTTCCCGCATTCTGAACGATTACTTCTGCACCTAATTCCCTTGCTGTTGCGAGAAAAACATCCGTATCACGGCGCCAGCGTTCGATTGCAAGCGTATCAATTGAAAATCCGATTGTAAGCTGATTTTGTTTTACAGGAAGAGTTTTTTCAGGCGCTTTTTTTGCACATGAAAATATTACCAATGAAAGTAAAATCAATGGAAAAGTAATCAGGAGAAAAAGTTTTTTCATTTCTTTAGTGTCTCACGATATTCAGTCGGTGAAAGGCCATACTTGTTTTTGAAAAGCTTACTGAAATAGTTCTGGTCATTGTAGCCGACAAGCGATGTTACTTCTTTAATAATTAAAGAATCGTCCTGCAAAAGTTTCTTAGCCTTTGCAAGCCTCAACTCTGTAACATAGCTGATATAATTGTCTCCGGTTTCTTCTTTGAACAGTTTACTCAGGTAGAATGTACTTACGCCGAGATATTCTGCAAGTTGTTCAAGACTTATTTCTTTAGCAATATTTTCTTCGATGTAACTGCATGCTTTCTGAATGAGCGGATTAGATTTTTTTACAGATACAGATGCGATTGCAGTAACACATTCAAGACAGCGGTCATTGATGTACTGTTCGATTGTAGCTTTATCATTTGTCGAAGCAAGTGTTGAAAAAGCAGAATCAAATGCTTCATTTTTATAATCCTGAATGATGGAAGATGTACAAGCCCTTACATTGAAAATAAATTCAATGAGATGATTTTTCAAAATGTCAGTCTGGTTTTCGTAAACTTCGTAAATGAGATTTACATATTCAGAAATGAGCTGAGTTACAGAACCTGCATCTGCAACTTTAATTCTGTTTATGATTCGGGTTGTCAAATCTGCAATCTTTTTAATCTGTGCGTTTTCGTGATTATGAATCAAAGTATCAGAATAGAAAGCAAGTCCGCCCGAAGTATTTGTACTGTTGAGAGCTGTGAGTGCATTGTTGTAAACTTGAGATGAATGCTGAATGTCTGATTCAATCTGGCTGACACCGATTCTGATTTTTGAAGATACGTTGAGTGACAAAAGCTGATACAAGTTCTGCATCAAGTCACGCATCTTTGTTTCTTCATCTGCATTTTCAGAAGTGGAATTTTCATCAACAACAACATCTTCTCTCAGCGGAAAGAATGCTCCTACCCTGTTTGTCATAAATGAACCGATGATTGCACGGCTTTTTGAAGTAAGTACATCGCGGACTTTCATGTACATGTCATATCGCTTTTCCTGTTCAACAACAGAAAGCTCAATACAGCACATGAAAAATTTTGTATCTTTAATTTCAAAGTAATCAAGGTAAGAAGAAAAATCTGTAGAAGAATTACTGAAAATACAGCTGTAAATAAAATCACTTTCAACGATTGAAGAAACGAGACTAAGTTTTTCATGAAGTTCGATATTATTTGAAAGGGCTCCGCGTTTTGCATCAACAAGAGTCATGCAGTTTCTTACTGTCTGAACAATGAGATTGCGGTTAACAGGTTTTGTGAGATATTTATATGCGCCGAGGTTGATTGCTTCCTGTGCATACTGAAACTGGTCATAGGCACTCAAGATACAGATTACGATATTCGGATTAATCTGTTTGATAAGGCTGATCGTTTCAAGACCATTGATGCCAGGCATATGAATGTCCATGAAGATGATGTCGATTTTTTCCTTACGGACAATTTCGAGCGCGTTAGTTCCACTTAACGCCGTAAAAATCGTTACTTCTTCATTGAAGTTACGGTTCAAAATAAGTGAAAGAGTATCAATTACAATCTGTTCATCATCAGTCAATAAAATATTATACATTTGGTATCTTTATGAAAAATGTAGTTCCACCGTTCTCGTTGTCGAGAATGTTAAACACATCATTTCGTTTATAGTAAAATTTAAGTCTTGAGATTACATTTACAAGACCGGTTGAGATATGCTCATTTTGATTGATTTCAGGAGAATTTACAATAACCGGCTCGTTCGATTCTGAAGCTTTGAGGATCTTTGATTTTATTTCAGGATCAAAACCGCATCCGTTGTCGCTGATGAAAATGTTTATTTCATCTGATTCTGAATCGTATTTTACGGTGATTTTAATTTTACCGTTTTCGGTAATATCTTTAAGTCCGTGCTTGATGCAGTTTTCAACAAGCGGCTGTAAAATCATATTAGGCATTTTGCAAGACAGAGTTTCGTCATCAATTTCTTTACTAAACTCATAGCGGTTTCCAAAACGAACAGACATGATGTAAATGTAGTTGTCGAGCATTCCGAGTTCACCTTTTATTGTTGCGTCCTGTCCCGGGTGCTGGATGTTATAGCGCAAAAAGTCTGCAACCTGTTCAAGAAAGTAGCATGTTTTATCTGCACCTTCAATCATTGCAAGACCGGCACCTGTGTTAAGCGTATTGAAAAGAAAGTGTGGCTGAATCTGTTCCTGAAGGGCTTTGAAGTGAGCATCAGTAATGAGAGCACGCATCTCGATTTCTTTTTCGCGAAGTTCGTTTTCTTTTTTTGCAGTTTCAAAAATTGTATCGATGTAATCTCGGATGCTGATGATCATTGAATCAAATGCCATGCAGATGTTTCCGATTTCATCGTGACGAGTGGAATTAAAAAGTTCTACATCAAAGTCGCGGTCGGCAACTCGGCGGGCAACTGTTGATATTTTTGAAAGCGGCTGTGTAATTCGAGAAATGCTGATGTAAATCAACAGAATTGCGCAGATCAAAATGATGAACATCAGGGCGATTGAAGTATTGATTAAGATTGTAGTATTAGCCTTGTTGAGTTCATACTCTGAAGCATTTGATTTAAAGTACATCATGTTGAGCGAAAGAAGTTCTTCCCTTAAGAAAGAGAAGCACTGAACGCTTTTTGTGTAATAGTAGTTGATATCTGCATTGTTATTTGCACGTCTTGCAGCGATTGCACTTCCACTTAAATTGAAAAAGTTAAGGGAAAGCTGGCGGATGATGTATTCTTTCTGTCTTGTGTAAATTGAAGATGGTTTTGACTGAAGCTGATTTGCAGTTTCTTCTGAAAGGGCAAAAAAATGAAAGTACTTGTCGATGCTTTCAAAAGTTCTGTACTGCATGTATGATTCCATTGCATTTTCCGCTTCTGTGATGTTTGTAAGATATTTATCAAGATCTGCATTAGTCTGATATGAATCACCGACAGTGCTCATCGTCTGACGAAGAATACCTGTCGTAAAAATTACGGTAAACGCAAGAACTACAGTCGAAATGATAAATGTTATCAAAATCTGAGAACGAACGGATCTGTCCTGAAATGAGTAAAACAGTTTTCTTAAAAATGACATCTTCAGCTTTTCCTTGTCGTTCATTTGTCCACCTTGTTTTTCAAAAGCTGAATGTCTGCAGTAACATAACTGTTTGCAGATCCGTTTGTCTTATATTCAAAAAATTCCTGGATTGCCTTTTTACCGATATCAACTGCATTGATACAGAAAAGTTCGGTTACAATCTGTTTGTCATAGTAAAGTTTCGAATCCTGTCCGTCACCATAACCGATGATTTTTGTCTTTGAAAGAAGATTAAGGTCAATTGCAGTCTGAGCTGCAAGAACAGTTCCCTTTTCTGAAAGAGAAAGAATCAAATCGATTTTTCCGATTGATGCCATCTGCTGACGAATTTCATCTTCTATTGAGAGGCTCGAACTTCTTGATTTTGTTGAATTGATTACAGTGATATTGCTTTGAGTTTTAAGTACGCTGTTAACATTGTTGATAAGAGAACTTCCGTTAAAATCATTTACATCTAACGTGTTGAGAATGTAGATTGTGCCAGTTCCATTTAAAAAATCAACTGCTTCCTGGGCCATCATGGCTCCAAGTTCTGCATAGTTGATACCGATATGAGAAATCTGCTGAATGTCAGGCGAATAGACACCGATTGTAATGAGCGGAATCTTATCTCCGGAACTGTTTACTGCAGGAGTAAAATTAAAATCATTTGAATTGAGATATGCAACAATACAGTCAGCATTTATGAAACCTGCATAATCAAAAAGCGACTGAACAGAAACATCCTGTGAAGTAATTTCCGGAATGTTATACTGAATGGCACTGTCATAAAAGTTGCTTACGATTGTAGCACCTTCGTAAACATCTTTTACAAAAGAAGTATTCTCAGAAGTTCCTGTTATCAGAATTGAGTAATCGCGTTCTGTCACAGGAATATCTTCAAAAGACTGCTGAGCTTTGATTTTTGAAAGATTTATAACAATTACTACAGAACAAAAAATTATCGAGAGAATCAATACAATAAGAAAAACAATTTCAAGGATGCGTTTTCGTCTGTCTGTAATCATAAAGTTAATTATAAGAGTTAATTATTAAGTCTTCAAGATTTATTTTGCCGCACTCTTCCGTAATATCTACTGTTTTTGCATAGCGAAGATAATATAAACAGCATTTAATTTTATCTTCTGAAACTCCCGTCATTTTTGAAACTGCATCTCTGTAGCAGGCAAGCTGCTGATAATACACTTGAGGTTCAATCTTACGGTTTGTCTTATAATCTACGACAATATACCCTTCTTCATCCGGATTTTCAAAAACAAGGTCTATCTGACCGTTGATGATTTTGCCGCCCGCACGGCTTTTGAAAGTGTATTCTGATTTATAGAACTTGTTCTGTTCTGCAGTCTTCAAAAGAAGCTTGCCCAGATCAGATTTCAGGAACTTGTCATTCATATCACGACACGTCTTATCAACAATTGTTATCTTTTTATCATTTCCATGAAGACCTACAATTTCACGGTTTAGCATCTGTGGCTCAACTTTCTTTACTGCGCATTCAAGATAGCTGTGCGCAATTGTACCGAAATTGCTGTATGCAAAGTCCGGTTCATTTTTGTCAGATGAAATGGAATCTTTTACAAGCTGGTCGATTTCTGAATATGGAATGTCTTTGTCTACAGTTATCACTGTAGAACCAGTTCTGTATGATTCATCATCATCAACATGAAGCTGACTTGGTTTTGCATACGGAGACTGAAGGACTTCTTTTTCAATTACATCTGCCTTTTCGAAAAGAGGAGAGAAAGTTTCAATTACTTTATTCTTAAGTGAATCTTCGAGATAACCTTCTTCTTTTATGGCATATGGAATCGGTTCAAAATTAAACGGACAATTATTTACAAACTCCGGATTGATTTTCATGTCAGAAGAGATGTAAGTTATAAAGGATGGTTTCAAAATATCCAGAAAAGAATCTTTAACAGGTTTTACTCTGTAATCAGATTCATCTTCAATCCATTTATCAAAATCACAGGAACCGGAAATATAAACTTTCTTTTCGGCACGCGTAATAGCAACATAGGCAAGTCGTCTTAATTCTGCAGCCCTCATATTAAGTGCGAGTTCTTTCTGTTCTTCGTAAAAGAAATTCTTTTTTTCCTGTGTCGCAGGACTAGGAGGAGTATTTACAGTAATTCCATAGTCTTCAGAATAAAACAACATTTCTGCATTATTATCCCTTAATGTTTCATGACCGCATCCAACAATAAATACGACAGGATATTCAAGCCCTTTACTCTTATGAATTGTCAGGAGGTTTACCCCGTCCGCATATTCAAACGGAATGCTAATTCCATCAAGTTTTTCATCTTTGTAAGCAGATACACAATCAAGAAACTCTGCAAGACCAAGATTGTCCACATCAGCCTTTCGTGCAAGTTCAAAAAGCCTGTCATAGGCATTGTTATACATAAACTTTCGCTGACTTAACAAAGTTTCAAATCTATATCCTGCTTCGTACCACAAAAATGAAATTAAGTCGGCAAGAGACTTGTTTTGACTTATCTCAATTGCTTTAAGATATAACTGTTTTGCATAATTAAATCTTTCAAGACTTTCACTGTTCAATATACCTTCCGCATTTTGTATAAACAGATTTTTTGAAGTATCAAAGATTGACATTATCATTTCAATTTCTGCAAACGAAAGATTTACAAAAGAAGAATGAAGGACATTTGCAAAAGCAAAAGTATCTGTCGTAAAAGCAATTAAAGTTAAATATGAAATAATATCATTTACAGGACCGTCTGCAAAAAATTTCTTAACATCTTCTGTTTTATACGCTATTCCTTTTTTCAAAAGAAGTTTTTCATAGCATGGCTGTACTGTAAGCGTTCTGAACAAAATTGCAATATCATTTTCTGAATATCCTTCTTTAATAAGCTCTGCAATTTTATTTGTAACCCAGACTGCCTCTGACATATCTGCATCAAGAAAATTTTCACTGTTTTCCGGACAGGATTTTTTATCAAGAATTGCTACTGTTACTCTCGGATTATATATATGAGGCAGATTTCCTTCTTGAGCCTCAGCCATACTTTTAACGACTTCTTCAGCTGCAGATTCTGATATTTTTACCTTTCTGTAAACTGCTTCATATGGTGGAACAAATTTCAAAGGATTACCTGCAGTTTCAGGTGACTCAGAATAGAAAACACCATTTAAAAGCGGATTTTTTGCATCTTTTTTAGATGGTGGATATAAATATCCTCCAAAAATCGAATTAAATGCAGCTATCAATGCAGGATGAGAACGATAATTAACCTGCAGTTCCAAAAATCCTTTGTAAAAATCCTGAGCAAGACTTCTGAATACAGATACTTCTGCCCCTCTGAAACGATAAATACTCTGTTTTTCATCGCCAACAAAGAACAATTTATCATCAACGAGATCTTCAACCTTTGGTACACCTTTACTATGAAGATTCAGTTTCTCGGAAAGCATAAAGAGAAGTTTCTTCTGCATTTCATTGTTATCCTGAAACTCATCAATCATGATGTATTTATACTTTTCTTTTTCTACCTGACGAAGTTCTGGATAATTTTCAAGAATATCGAGCGCAAGTGATGAAACATCATTAAACGTCAAAAGGCCAGCTTTTCTTTTGTAATCATCAACAGATTGTTTAAACTCATTCAAATACGGAATAAGCGCATTAACAAACTGCATTCCATAAATATAATTTTCAATCGCATAAAGATTATTCAAAGATTCTTCCATTTCAGAATGAACATTCTTTACATCATCATAAGTATGGCTAGTACCGCCTGGCTTTCTGACTTTCATAACCACATATGCAGCTTTTAAAAATTTTGCTCTTTGTTCTGATTCGTATTCACTAAAATTCAAATCTGGACATGGCAGCATCATTAAAGAAGATATATTTGCCCTGAGTTCCGATTCATATTTTGAAGGATTTTTGTTACCTATAAGATTTAACAGTTTTAATATTTGATCAACAATTGAAAAAATTGAATTGCAATTTATGTTCCATTGAGCACCAACAATTTCATACTGCTTTTGAAGATACAAATCCCAGTCAAAAGGTTTTACAACAGTCGTATATTTATTTACAAAAGAAGCAAAAAGTTCTGTGGCAACTGCTTCATAATTCTTCTTACCGCGAAGTTTAGAAAAAACTTCATTATTTCTGTTTTTCAACAAAAACTGAAGTGCAAGAGATTTAGTTTTTGCATCTATTGATTCGTCATCCTGTGAAAAATCCGGACTTATTCCATAATTGTTACAGCCTAGTTTTGCAACCTGAGCACAATATGAATCAAGAGTTTTAATATTTGCTTTGTAAAAGTCTTTTGCTTTTTCAGGACACTGATCTTTAAGCTGTTTATAAATTCTGTCATTCATTTCGACAGTAGCTTTATTTGTAAAAGTCAAAGTTAAAATCTGTTCTACCCTGCAGTCTTTATCACGAGCAAGCAATGCAGAAAAACGCTGTGCAAGAACTGTTGTCTTACCAGAGCCGGCACCTGCACTAACGACCGAATTGACATCTATTTTTACAGCATGTTTCTGAGCATCATCAAGTTCTTTTTTCTTTCCCTGTGCCATATTTTACCCTAATCCCTCTTTTGATTAATTGCAAAAGTTCTTCGGCAAATGCTTTCGTAAGAACAACCAAGGCAGTCATCAATAGTGATATCCGCAATCGAGATATCAAAAGACCTTTCTTTAACAGCCTGCACATATTTTTCAAGACATTCAAGCGCAACTTTCTGAGCTTCATCAAATTTTTCATTTATTACGGCATTTTCAATTCTTGCACTGCGAACATAATCATCGAGTTCTGAATAAACGACTGATTTTGTACAAGTCTGAATATCAAAAAAGATACACGCACTGATATGTTTTGAAACCTTCTCTCTTTCATATACATATTTGTAAAACGGCATCTGAAAATCCGGAATAGCATTATCTTCTGTAACATATACATTTTTCGGAATTGCACCTGCAGCATTCTTAAAATCTACAAGTACATATTCACCATCTGGCGAAATAAGAAGACAGTCTATTTTACAATTTATGATATAGTCATCTTCTTTTGAAAGATAATTATGCCATTCTTCGATTTCTGCAACTTTAAAGTCATTGAAGTATTCCATGAGATCTTTTACAGTTGCAAAAATCGTATCAGTAATTTTTTGTTTTTCAGTCAAAAGAATCTGACGCGTTAAATAGCTTAATTCTCTTGAGTTTAAAGCTTCATCAATCGACTTGCTGAGAATCGGTTTATAATTTTCAGGAAAATCATCAGACTCCGGCAAATAAAGCAAAGGATAATTGTTTTCTTTTAAAGCCGTAAAAAACAGTTCAAGTATCTTATGATTTACGTTTCCCTGTGTATAAGGGCTTATCAATTCTGCAACATTATCCTGTTCTTTAACTTCAAGAACTTTTTCAAGAAGATAAGCACGGGGGCATCTAAAGAAACTGGTCACTGCAGAATGAGATGTTTTAATTACCCTGAGGTCCGGATCATTTTTTACATTCTGGTATAATTTACTTTCGATTTTATCAAAGAACCTCTGTCTTGTTTCATCAGATATTTCACCAGTTGAATTACCAAGTCTGACAAAATTATCAAATCCAGTTTTTTCTGAGATAAATATCTTTTCAGGAAACTTCTTAGCATCACAAGTAACAAAAGAATCTTTTTCTTTTCTATACGCATCACTTGTAATAAATGTTTCATCTGCATAATCTTTTTTTTGATTATGATCATGTTCAGTTAAATAACTGTTTATAAATGCATATCCGTCGATAGTCTTTGTACTACATGTAAAAAGAGTTACAACTTGAGAAACCATTTCATAAAGAAGAATAAAATTTTCAGTTACATTATCTTCATCATTAAATCCAAGCGCGGATCTTTTGTCATTTCTAAGAAACTGAAGTTTTTTATAAACTACAGAACTTGATCCCTGACTTGCATCCAGAACGACATGAACTTTAAACGGAGCAGTAGAAGCAGTTTTAAACGGAAGAACTGCAATTCCCTGTGTATCATTTTGCGCAACATACATTTTGTCATCAAGATAACTGCAGAAGAATGAAAAACAAGATTCCATTTCAAACATGCCGGATGACTTATAAGTCTCTTCAAGGTCAATCAAACTGCCAAGTTCTGCAATACAACGGCTCAATATCTTGTCATTTTGGACTGAAAAATTTTCTTTTGAAAAATCAAAAAACTTATCACGAAAGATAAAGTATTCACTTCTTATTTTAGAAAACGAATCCGCAACAGCAATTGCTGAAATTATTTTTTTTAACTCACTGTAAAAAGTACTTTCACGCTCATACTCTTCTTTTCCAACAGGAGTTTCAAAAGATTTTTTCCAAACATCGACCTGTTTTCCCTGATATTCAAATGAACAGAGACAGTTATTCGCCTGACCAAACTTAATTAAAGACTCAATTACTTCATCATTATTCCACGGGAGTTCTTTATTCAAAAGTAAGTTCTTAACGCTTTCAAAAGAAAACTGCTCTGCATAACAATTTTGAATCTGAGAAAAAAGTTTTCCAGCTCCTGTACTTGAAAGAGCTTTTCCGTTTTTCATAATATGTGGAATCTGATAAAGTTCGAGGTCTCTTTCAAGATAAGGGCCATACGTATCAAGGTCCGGAACTGAAATGGCAATTTCATTCCATTTGATATTTTCCTTATCATGCATTTGCCAGAGATAACTGATGACCTCTTTCAATTCAATTCGAGTATTTGAATAAAGATGTCCGACAGGCTTCGGTAAATCATAATATTCAGACGGAATATGAACAAGCTCGATATCTTCTGATGATTCAAGCAATTCTTTGTATTCTGAATAGTCCATCAAAATTTCAGGAAAGAAAATTATGTATTTTTTTCCATCTGAGTTAAAAGGAGGAGTTTCCCATGCCGGATCAAAAAGATTATTGTCATCAAGAAATTTCTGATATCTGTTGTAGATTTCGTAATAGTCATCATCTTCTTCATCACGCACACAGCCGGCACTTTCAAAATGCTTTTTCCACAAAGCAAGAGACGGTAAAATATTTGCAATCCACGAAGAAAAACGTGTCGCGGTTTTCGCAAATTCCACTTTAACAATACTTTTCAAAAAAGGATTTTCTGCATTCTGTCTGATGATGTTTTCTGCAAAGACAAGACGCATTGTAGAAGGAACAGAAGTTCTGTCTGCCTGATGACTCTTGATTGAAGAACCTTTAAAATCATCCCAGGCAATAAAGCGTTCCATTGCAACAGCAGTTACACCTGAAAATTCAAGCGTATAATCAGCCCACATAGAAGCTGCAATCTGAGTTGCAAAAACAAAAACTGTATTTTGATTTTTGATATTATTGGTAATCGCAGACTTTACGATTTCATCAGAAAAGTTTTTCATTATTTATAGTATACTACAAATAGTGAAAAACGGCATTATTAAATTCCATTAAAAATTAATTTTCATCATCATGTTTTACGAGATATTCTTTGAAAAACGGAGAGAGACAGGTATAGTAAGTGGAATATGCTTTTGCCGCAATCGTATAGTCAACCCAAGTTGACTTGAACAGTTTTAATGCACCCGGAAGATCTTCCAAATCTGACGGCATTACATAGTTGGCATCAATCTGATTTTCAATAAAATACTGTTTTACACTTTCAACAGAATTAGCAAGAACATAAGCAATGAATGTCGAGCAGACAAAATCATATTTATCTTCTTCAAAAGTATCGTCAGGATGTTTATGAGGCTTTCCACCAAGTTTTTTTTCATTATTCCTGAAGAACATTTTACGCTTGATTCCATATCCGGCAATAAGAAAATTCTGAGAAACTGTATACTTTGTTTTTGGATCTTCAAAATATTGTTCTACAAGCTGTTTTGCTTTTTCATATTCTTTATCAGTTACTTTAATCGCATAAGTTGTCTGAACAGATTTAAACTTATTGCATTTCTTCATGTAAGGATTTGATTTAGTATCAGTACATGATTCAATCTTGAGGTCTTTTTTACCTGCTGTAGTCAAACCATAAAAAGAGTCGTTCAAATCAAAAGCAATTGCAGAATGACTTATCGATTCTGGCGCAACGTCTACAGTTCCAATTGCATTTTTCAAAAAGTTTTCAGGACAGAAAGGATTGTCATAATGAGGCTGGTACAATCTGAAGAAAATATATTTATCTGAAACTTCTGCATTTTTAAATTCTTCATTCTTATAAAGAGCAAAGACTTTATCATTTTTATTAATTGTTACATTCGAAGACTGCTCGATGAGTGCCTTATCTTCGAGCTGTGTAGAACGACAGCAGCATGCGAAGAATGCGAGGATTACGAGAAGGAT
>JAGHSB010000195.1 GCA_018066075.1 Candidatus Treponema scatequi | reverse complement strand
CATTAGAATTACTGCTTGATATTAAAATTAAGAAATTGGAATATACTCATTCTGAAATTTATTTCAAGGATTCTTATGATTCACGTGGTGTTAGATTTGATGTTTATACTTCAGACGATAAACATTGTTATGATATTGAAATGCAGACTACCGATAAGCCTAATTTGTTAAAGCGAGCACGTTATTATTCGAGCTGCATCGATGTAGATACATTAAAGTCAGGTGGTGATTTTTCAAAACTTAAAGAAAATATAATTATATTTCTTTGTCTTGAAGATCCTTTTAAAAAAGGACGTCCAGTATATACTTTTAAAACTCGATGTTTGGAAGATACTGAAATAAAAGATGACGAAATCACAAAAATCTTTTATAATTTATCTAGACTTGAAAAAAATCATAGTAAAGCTGTTCGAACTTTTTTAGATTTTATTAAAACCAATATACCAAAAGACAGTTTTACAGAAATTTTACGCCATTATACCGATCAAGCCAAACTTAACGCAGATTTTCGGAGGCAATACATGAGATTAGAGATGGAACTTTCAGATAGCTTTCATGATGGTGAAGCAAAAGGAAAACTTGAATCTGCTGTTATCGCTGTAAAAAAAATGAATATGAAACCCGAATTAGTAGCCGAGCAGTTTAACGTTCCACTTAAAGAACTTCAAAAATTAATTCAGAGCGAAGATGTTTCTACTCAATCTCAGGAATAAGTTTCTTTAACTTTTCGATGAATTGTTTTCCGGTTACGCCTTCTTTCATGCAGGCGAACATGCAGTTGTCGCCGGCAACAGTTCCGAGGATTTCGTCAAAGTTCATGTTGTCGAGGGCGTTGCAGACAGGGTTTGCGTGTCCCGGGAAAGTTTTGATTACGACCATATTGCCTGAAGCTTCGATTGAGATGTAGCCTCGCAAGAAGTCCTGGATGAAGATGTGTTCTGATTCTGTGCTTTCTTCTTCTGTCGGGAGAGTGTAAACATAGCCGTCGCGGCCGTCTGCGATTTTTCCGACTTTGAGGAGTTTGAGGTCGCGCGAAAGAGTTGCCTGAGTGACGTCGTAGCCTTCACTTGTTAAGAGCGAGAGAAGTTCATCCTGGCTTTCGATTTTGTTGTTCTTGATTAATTTTCGAATTGATTTAAGTCTCGAGTCGCGTTCTTTCATAAGTCCTCACATGAAGAAATTGACGGCGGGTTTCGAAAATTCCACCATCACAGTTTTGCATATTTATACACATTATTGCATAAAAAATGAGAAAAGAAAAGTGGAACTTATAAGACCGCAATCATTCGAAAGCCCGCGGTTTTGAAATGATTTTATTTTCCAGAAAGCCCTCGGTTTTGAAATTATTATAATCTCACATAAGTCTTTCCAGTTCCGCCGTCTTCTGGTGGTGCGAAATGATAATCCTGAATGCCCGGGTAGGATGCGAGGTATTCCTGGACTGCGCTCTGGAGTGCGCCGGTGCCTTTGCCGTGGATGATTGAGAAGTCGTGAAAGTTCTGGATGGCGCATAAGTCGAGCTGGCGTTCGAGAAGTTTGAGTGCTTCTTCGACGCGAAGGCCGAGAAGACGGAGTTCGAAAACTGGTTTGTCTGTTGGAATGCCTGAGAGACTTGGTGCAAAGTCGCATGTTGTTGCAAATGATTTTTGAACTTCGTCTGGTTTTGCAAGTTCGTATGAGACGATTGGTGTGAGGCTCTGGTTTGATTTTGGTGCGAGCGTGAGTTCTTTTTCGCTCACTGACATTTTGAGTGCACCAAACTGAACGAGCCATGAATCTTTTTTGTCTTTTTTGATTATTGTTCCGCGGGTTTTTGATGTGCCCGAGAAAACTTCGTCGCCTTCCGTAAATTCTTTTTTTGCATTTGTGGAATTTGCGTCGGCAGCTGTTCCATTCTTTTTTGCTTCGACTTTTCTGTCGTACTTATTCAAGTTGCGTTCTTCGGCTTCGAGAATGTCTGCGTGGCCTTCGATAGATTCTGTTAAGTCTGCAATGAAATCTTTTACTTTAAGAGTTTTTTCTCTTGTGATTTCGCCTTCTTTTAATTCGCGCACAAGATTTTCAAGACGCTTTCTTGCATCTTTTAAGAATGCGAGTTCCTTTTTGTTTTCGGCAATCTTTAAATCGTGTTCGCGGCGCTTGATGTTCTGTTCGCGGCTTGATGTCTTTTCTATTTTCTGATTGATTTTATTTTCTTTTTCTTTGTATTGTGCAATGAGGTCGTCGACTTCTTTGTGTTTTTTTGTAAGACCTGTAATTAATGTTGAGATGTCAGCCTGTTCTGTGTTGATGTATCCTTTTGCTTTTGTAATAGCCTCAAGTGGAAGTCCGTTTTTTTCTGCGATGTCGAGCGCGTGACTTTCACCCGGAACTCCCATGATGAGTCTGTATGTTGGAGAGAGTGTGTCACTGTTAAATTCCACGCTTGCGTTAATGCACGATTCGTTTGTGTAACCGTAATTTTTCAAAACGCCGTGATGAGTTGTAACGAGAACAAATGAGCCGCGTTCAATCAAAATGTCGAGGGTTGCCATTGCGATTGCAGAACCTTCGAGAGGATCTGTTCCGCTTCCGAGTTCGTCGAGAAGAACAAGAGATGTTTTTGTTGCATTAGTCAAAGCGTCTGCAACGTTTTTCATGTGACCGCTGAATGTCGAAAGATTCTGATCGAGCGACTGTTCGTCACCGATGTCGCAGAAGATGTCTGTAAAAAGTGGAAGTCTTGTTCCTTCGAGTGCCGGAATTGGAAATCCTGTCTGGTTAAGCGCTGCAAAGAGTGCGAATGTTTTTAGTGTGACTGTTTTACCACCAGTGTTCGGACCTGTAATGATTAAAACATTTTTTCCTGTCATGAAGCGGATGTCGATTGGAACAGCTTTTGATCCGAGAAGCGGATGACGAGCGCCGAGAAGAAGTGGTGGTTCGACGAGACTTGTGTCACTTGAAGTGCCCGCGGCATTTGAAGTGATGTTTTCTTTTGAAGTGCCCGCGGTTTTAGAAATTCCACTTAACTTTTCATCGCCACATGGTAATGCGTATGTGCAGTTGTTTTCGGAACCCCAACGGGCTGCTGCGACGATTGTGTCGAGCGTGATCATGTGGGTGAGGTTTTCTTCAAACTCTGAGACATGGTCTGCAAGGCGTACTGTTGCTTCGAGAAGGATTTTTTTGATTTCTTCCTGGAGGCGGTATTCTTCTGCGATGAGGTCGTTGTTTAATTTAACGACATCTTCCGGTTCGATGTAGACTGTCTGGCCTGATGTTGAAACTTCGTGAACGATTCCTTTTACGAGGGAGCGCTTAGATGATTTGACTGCGAGAAGCTGCCTGTCCTGGCGAAGGGCCGGAACGTTTGATTCGAGGACGCCTGAGAGGTTTGTGTCGATTGTGTATTTGTGAATTGTTGATTCAATTTGTGTTTTGAGGGATGCGATGTTCTTTTTTATTTCTTTTATTGATGCGAGGTCTTTGAGTTCTCCATCTGGTGTTAAAATTGAAAAGATTATTTTGGTGGAATCTTCGAGTGACGGCATTTTTGTTACGAGCTCAGGGAGTTTTTTTAAGCCGAGTGACTGCGTTGATGTTTTGATTGAATTTGTAATTTTTGTCTGTGACTGGCAGAAAAGACCGAGGGCGTAAAGTTCGTCGAGATCAAGACGAGCACCGTTTGTTCTTAGTGTTGCAAAAAGCGGTCTGATTTCTGGCCATGAAGAAACATAAAATCCTTTTGACGTTGAAAAACATTTATTGGCTTCGCGGCTCAAGTTTTTCAAATGTTCATATTTACTGAAAGCTGTGAACGGTTCGCGCGAAAGGATTTCTGATTTTCCTTCGGCAGAAGCGCAGTAATGTGAGATTTCTTCCTTTATTCTGTAGTAATCGAGTTCAGTAAGGGATTTTTTGTTCATGGTATTTTTCAGTATAGCAGAAATTGATTTTAAGTGGAATAAAGGAAAGG
>JAGHSB010000166.1 GCA_018066075.1 Candidatus Treponema scatequi | reverse complement strand
AAATTATTGTGTTCAGCAATTACGGGGTACATTTGATAGTTTACCACATTATTATTCCCCCATGCAGAATTATGAAGTTGATTTTCTTCTTCAAACTGGAACAAGGATTATTCCAGTTGAGTGTAAGGCTGGAGAAAACGTAACTTTGGCAAATTTTAAGCGTTACAGACGGGAAAACAAGCCTTCTGTTTCCATAAGATTTTCAACCTTGCCATATAAAAAACAAGACGAAATGATAAATGTTCCTTTGTATTTGGCAGGAAGATGCAGAACGTTATGATTCTTTCTTGAAGTGTAAAAATATTTAACTTACTGCTACAATTTTTTTATATCGATATAATCTGACAGGAGGTAACGCTGAATGATGCACGCTTACAACGAGCTTTATCTTTCTGATTCTCAAAAAAATCTTGCCGGAATGTTCGATTATGCAATTAGAGGATTAAAATATTCTGGTGATGAGTTTTTAATCTGTTTATCAGATATTTCAAAATTTGTTCAGTTTCTGGTTCTGTAATAAACCGTTTGGCATGGGTTTTGAAATGTAATTTTTATGACATAATGGAACTGGAACTGGATAATTAAAAATCACTTAAAAAATTCTACAGCACTTATAACCTTAAACTTCTGTCCTTCGTAGGAGATGGTATCTTTTTGATTGAATGTTACAACTACTCCTTCGAGGAATGGAAATTTTTTGCAGGTGAGGGCAAGTCCTCTGATTTCCCGTTCGCGGTTTTCGTTTGTAAGTTCGTAGCAGACTTGAACTGCTTTTTGGGGAGTTGTAGAAGGACCGTAAAGAAAATCGCATTCAAAATTACTTTCGCTATAATACCAGATGTTTTTTGTTTCCTGCCGTATTTTTTCAAAAACTGCATTTTCAAAAAGCCGTCCCTTATCTTTTGATGACGAAAGTGTAATTGTGTTTATCATTCCTGTATCAATGCAATAAACTTTTTTTGGATTTACAGATTGAACTTTTGCCGAATAATCAAATTTTGGAACAAATGAAAAAAGATAAGAATTTTCTAAAAATGAAAGATATTCCAAAATTGTGGCAGTTGTTTTTAACCCAAGCTGAGAAGAAAGTTTTGTCCCGGAAATTAAGTTTCCGTAATTAGAGCATAAATACGCTGCCAGTGTTCGTACAGATTTTGAATCTTTTATTCCATAACGAACGATTATATCTCTAAAAAGAATGTCGTCGAAAAGCTGTTTTAAAATCTGATTATTCTGGTATTGCAAAAATTCCGGAAATCCACCTTCAGTTAAATATTTATCAAAAGTGTCAGCAGTTTTTTTGATTTTATAAAATTTACAATACTCGCTGAAATTAAACGGAAAAATTTCATAATCTAAATGACGGCCTGTCAATCTTGTTCCAAGTTCCTGACTTAAAAGAGAAGCGTTCGAACCTGTTACAGTAACAAAAAATCCTTCTTTTAATTTTGAATTAACGTAGGTTTCCCAGTTTTCTACAATCTGAATTTCATCAAAATATAACTCTTTTGACATATTATGATCTTTTCTAAAATCTTTTATTGCTTCATCAAGAATTGCAAAATCTGAAGTATTAAAATCAGAAAGAACAGGTTCGTCAAAGTTCAGATAAAATGCATCTTGTGAATTGAGTTTTATATCCTGACTGACAAAGGTGCTTTTGCCACATCGTCTGATCCCAGTAATAATTCTTGCAAATTGTGGAACAGGTTTTTCAATTGATTTATTACATTCACGAATAACTTCAGAATTATTTTTTTCTGAATGTAAAATTTGAGAAAGTTGTTTGTTTACAGTTGTTAATATATCCTGTTTTGTGGTCATAAGAATATTATAG
>JAGHSB010000170.1 GCA_018066075.1 Candidatus Treponema scatequi | reverse complement strand
ATTTAAGTAATACTAAAAAAATCCGGAGATAGCATGAAAATTTACAACTTAATGGAAGAACTTGTTGAAAACAAGGTAAATAAACTTTACGACGACCTCAAGGCCGCAAATACAGTATGGCTCACATGTGACTGCGAAAACTGCCGCCTCGATACAATGGCGTTCGTTTTAAACAGAATTCCACCTAAATACATCATTTCGTCACGCGGAATCACACACACAGCCGCAGACACAAACCTCACACAAATAAAAGCAGACATCGACACACTCGCTATCGAAGGAATCAGACTCGTAAGCTCATCAAAACGCCCGACACACAACGTTAAGTCTGCACCAGAAGCACTTTATATCAGCGGTTCAAAGCCATTCTTCTTCTTTCCGACATTCACAGGAACTGTCATGGACGGTCTGACATTCGAACCTATCTCAGATTCAAAAATAACACTTCTCCGAGACGGAAAACCTGCTGACATGATTGACCATACATGGCTCAATCCGACACAGACTTTCAAATCGACAAAAGGAACATATTCATTCTGCGTAAAACCAGAAGAAGCAAAAGAAGAAAAGCAGGACGGACACTTTCAGTTTACAGTTCAAATCGAAGCCGAAGGTTACGAACCTACATCTTATGCGTTCTCAATTCCTGTAACAAGCGAAATTCTCCGCCAGAACCGAGGCCTCTCGCTCTACTCACTCAAACTTCAGGACCTTTTCATGTTCCCAATCGGAACAGAAAACCCGATGGAATAATTTTTCAAGTGGAACTTGCAAAAACGGCATTCTTTTTCATTAAAGAATGCCGTTTTTTTTTACTTTTTTTTGTTCAAACCTATTGACTCTTTTTTAGCAAAAGTATATATTAACAACATCAACGGACGATTAGCTCAGCTGGTACGAGCGTCTGGTTTACACCCAGAATGTCGGGGGTTCGATCCCCTCATCGTCCATAAGACTCAAGTTTAACTTGAGTCTTTTTTTTGCCCTAAAACCCTTTTAAATTATCTGTGATAATCTGAACCTATCTGTGTCAAAATTTATTCTATGGTGTATTTTTTTTCAAGCTGATTGAAAGTCCAGGTAAAGAATGCGGTGATGATGAGGTATAAAATCATGGCTGGAATGTAGACGAGGCTTGATGATGTGCTTGAAGCTATGTTCTGAGTAACGCGTGTGATGTCAGAAAGCGCTATGATTGAAACAAGTGACGCATCTTTGAGAACTAGGATAAATTCGTTTCCTACAGGCGGTAAAAGTCTTGCGAGAGCCTGCGGAATTACTACAGAGAACATTGTCTGACCATAACTCATACCGAGTGAGCGTGAAGCTTCGAGCTGTCCTTTATCAATTGAAACGATTGCTGCCCTCACTACTTCTGCAAGATATGCACTTGAGTTTAATGCAAATGTGACAAAAGCGGCAAAGAAACGGCTGTTGATTGTAAATGCAGGATTTATTTTTGGAAGTCCGTAGTAAACAAAGTAAAGCTGAAGCAATAAAGGTGTTCCACGAAAAAAGAAAATGTAGAAAGCACAGATTTTATTTATGATTTTCTTTTTTGAAATCTTTCCAAGTGCAAGAAAAACAGAAATTAAAAGACCGACAGACACAGAAGCAAGCGTGAGAAGCACAGTAAGCTTTGCTCCGTCCAAAAGAGAAGGAATCCATAATCCGATCTTTTTAAGCGATTCTATCATAACGAAAAAAAAAGACTTGCTAAAAGCAAGTCTTTAATCGGGATGACAGGACTTGAACCTGCGACATTCTGGTCCCAAACCAGACGCGCTACCAACTGCGCTACATCCCGTAAAATGTAAGAATAATATATCAAAAATCGAAACTTGTTTCAAGTACCCTGAGAACAAATTTTGAAAAAAAGGCATAAAAAAATGACCCTTGGCAGAATCGAACTGTCGACAACTTGCTTAGAAGGCAAGTGCTCTATCCAGCTGAGCTAAAGGGCCATTAAGATTATATTATATGATTTTTTGAGTTTAATCAAGTGGGTGGAATTTGGGGGAGATTAGTAATTAAAATCTGAATTAGATTTAACTTTAATTACTCCAAGATGAAGAGGTTTTGAATAATAAGGTGTATATGTAACGTCATGACCATAAGCTATTGCATATAAATCGATGTAGTATATGCCATCAGACGGAGTACTACCTTCAAACTCTTTTGAATTCCAACTTGAAGAAGGAATTTCACATATATCGGTATAACTTGAATAATTATGCCATCCAAAATCAAAAGATTTATAGTTGGCATTTTCACATTGTGTTCTAACAGGCGTACTTTCTACATGATTGTTAATTTTTATATAAGAAACATATTTAGCATCAGGGTTTTCTGTACCAGGAGCATAATAATTTGTTAAACGAATTTCAACAGAAGTATTTGAACCTGAAGGACGTACAATAAAAAATTCTACAAAGTTTGTAGTATTATTAACACATTTTAACTGCGAATAACCATTTATGACGGCTTCGGAAGCTGCGCTATAATTAGATTCATTGTTTACTGCATCAATTCTTGTATATGAATTAAAACATGTATCTCTAGAACTAAAAATCTTATAATAAACAGTTGTACCATCAAATGAAAAATCAGAAGACATTCCACTTTCATTTGTACGAAATGAAACTATATTATTATTAAAGTCATTATTATCAATTGGGAGGACATTACCTGTTGTATAAGGTGCCGGGACAACATAAAAGGTATCAAGACCGCATGACAAGAATGTCATTGAAAAAAACAGGGCAATACAAATTCCACTCAATATTTTTTTCATCCTGATACCTTTCAAATATGGTTATATAGAAATGTTATTTTTTAATTATTCTGCTTTTCCATCAATCTGAAGCTGCAAAATGCGAGACTGTGCAGCGTTTGACCATGGATCATTTGCGTTATTTTTTGCTGTGATTTTTTCGTAAGTTTCTTTTGCACCAGCAAAATCATTCTTTGCTTCTTTAATGCGTCCTACATTAAACAATGCATGAGTAATATCAGGGAAGTTTGAATCTTTTGCAGCATTTTCATAGTATTCCAATGCTTTGTCTGTGTCATTCAATTCTTCACAGCAAACACCTGCACAGTAATAGCAAATAGATGAAAGATAAGTTTTGTTTACTGCTTTTGCTGCAGCGAGATATGAATCAAGTGCTGCAGTAAAATCTTTCTGGTTAAATTTGATTTCTGCTTTCAAATATGAAGCACGAGCTCCAACGATTCCACCCTTTGAAGTATAAGCTTCAAGACTGTTCAAAGCAGCGTCATACTTAGCAGCAAGTTCGCTGTCAGAAAGACCAGCAGCATTTTTTGTCAAAGTAAATTCGATTTTTTCAATCTGTGTCAAACCTTTTTCAACGTTTTTATCATTGATGCGAAGGTAAGCTGTGTAACCGATGAGTGCTGCAACTACAACACATACAACTGTAAGAAGAACTACTTTGTTTTTAGACAAGAAGTTTCCCAATTTATCTACAGATGTTAAGTTTTCTTTTTTTGGCATTTTTTCAACATTTTTCTTAGCCATTTTCTTTTGCTCCCAATATGCGAAAGATCGCATTTTTTATTCTCGGATTCCTAATTCATTTAAAAGGCGTGCAAGATATGTTCGCTGAATATCGAGAACGCTTGCTGCTTTTGTCTGATTGTTTTTAGTCATCTCAAGAATCTTTTTAACATAATTTTTCTTGAATGTATTGACTGCCGTTTTCAACGACAAATCATTTGAATCTATTATATCAGAAATCTCATCAGAAAATCTATCACTTTGAGCATTTTCTCCCGAGATTTCTTTGATATTAAGTCCTAAATCCTGTGGCAAAATAAGTGGAATGTTTCCAAATACGCAGGCTCTTTCAATAGTATTTTCAAGTTCACGGATGTTACCAGGCCAGTCGTAATTCAAAAGACATTTCAAAGCATCTTCTGAAAAACCTTCAAACTTCTTTTTTGTTTCCGAGCTGAATTTGTCGAGAAAGAAAGATGCGAGAGGTTCGATATCTTCTTTGCGCTGTTTGAGAGGTGGAATTCTAAGTGGAACTACGTTTAAACGATAATAAAGGTCGTTTCTAAATTTTCCCTCGTTTACCATCTGCTCAAGGTCTTTATTTGTAGCAGCAATAATTCTTACATCAACAGAAATTGTTTCGCTCGATCCTACTCTTTCGAAAGTTCTTTCCTGAAGAACACGCAAAAGTTTTGCCTGAAGTTCAATCGGAAGTTCACCAATTTCGTCCAAGAAGATTGTACCGCCGTTTGCAAGTGAGAATCGTCCTTCGCGGTCTGTCGAAGCATCTGTAAATGCACCTTTTACATGACCAAAAAGTTCACTTTCAAGAAGGCTTGGAGCAAGTGCTGCACAGTTTACACGAACGAAAGGTTTTTTACATCGAGGACTCTTGATGTGAATCTGTTCTGCAAAAAGTTCCTTACCTACACCACTTTCTCCGGTAATCAAAACCGAAGTATTTGTCTTTGCAATTTCATCAACTATGTGAATTAAATCTGTTGTCGAAGGGCTCTTTGCAATAAACGAATGGTATTCATTTGAATTTCCAGAAATGGAATTCTGAAGATTCTGGATTTCATCATTTGCATTTTTAAAACTTGTTGCGTTGTTATAGGCAACTGCAGCTTGAGAACTTAAAACCTGAAGAAGTTTTGAATCATATTCATCAAACATTCTGTCGTTTGATTTATTGATAAGTTCAATTACACCAATGACTTTATCTTCAATACACATCGGTACTGCAAGCATTGTGTGACTGATATAACCTGTTTTCTGCTGAACGAGAGTATAAAAGCGCGAATCTTCTGCAACGTTTTCGATTAACGCAGGTTCATTGTGTTCTGCAACCCATCCGGCGATACTCTGTCTGTCGACTGGAATATTTTTTGCTTCTGCACCTTTTGGACCAAGTGCTACAGCAAAAGAAAGCGAACCGTCTTCTTTATTAACGAGCAATAAAGAAGAAGATTCGCATTCTACAAGACGCATTGCGGCTTCAAGAATATAAACCATCAATGCGTTAACGTCAGAATAACTTGAGTTAATCTTTCCGTTGATTTCGATGAGTGCAGTAAGTTTATCTGATGCAATAAAATCAATATCACTCATCGAATTGTATTATTTCTTCTGAGCGTTAAGAGCATCACCAAGAGTATAAGCTCCATCATCGTTATCGTTTGCTGTAGCCATATACTGTGAGATTTCATCACGCTGCATTTTCTTTTTGAATTCTTTGATGGAGAAAGCAACTCTTTCTTTATCCTGATTAACTTCTACAACGTAAACGTTAATCTTGTCTCCAACCTTGTACTTAGCAACTGCTTCTTCAAATGGAACATCTTTGTCATCTGAAACGTTTGCTTTGTTAACAAGACCTTCGATTGCTCCGTCAACGCGAACGAAAATTCCGAAGTCAGAAATTGATGTAATTTCTCCTTCAAGAGTTGTTCCCGGTTTATGAGCTTCAGCGAAAGCTGTCCAAGGATTGTCTGAAAGCTGTTTGATTCCGAGGCGGATGCGGTGCTGTTCTGGATCGTTTTCGATTACTACAGCTTCTACTTCCTGACCTACTGTCAATTCGCTTCCTGGGTGCTTGAGTTTCTTTGTCCAAGAGATGTCATCTGCATGGAGGAATCCATCGATGCCGTCTTCAAGTGAAATAAATGCACCTGAGTTTGTAAGTTTTACAACTTTACCAGTAATTTTTTTGCTTACTGGATATTTTTCAGTGATTGTGTCCCAAGGATTTGCAGTTGTCTGTTTAAGTCCGAGTGAAACACGTCCAGCCTGAATGTCATATCCGAGGATCATGCATTCAACTTCGTCACCGATTTTAACCATGTCAGATGGTTTGTTAATTTTCTTTGTCCAAGAGAATTCACTGATGTGAGCAAGACCTTCGATTCCTTCTTCGAGTTCGATGAAAGCACCAAAATCAGTAAGTTTTGTAACTTTACCTTTTACTACATCATTAACGTGATAATTTTCTTCGAAGCGCATCCAAGGATCTTCAGAGAAGTGCTTGAGAGAAAGGTTAATTCTCTTGTCTTCCGGGTCAAGGCGGATAACTTTAAGTTCGATTTCCTGACCTTTCTTTACGAAGTCTTTTGGACGAGTTACATGACCCCAGCTCATATCATTGATATGAAGAAGTCCGTCGAAACCACCGAGATCGATGAAAGCACCAAAGCTTGTAAAACTCTTTACTGTACCTTTTACGCTGTCGCCAATCTGAACTGTTTCGAAGAACTTATCACGAGCAGAGTTCATTGCTTCTTCGAGATATTTTCTTCTGTTTACAACAACATTTGCTTTGTTGTCAGAATACAATCTTTCTATATAAAATTTGCCCTTAAGTCCGATGAGGCTCTCAGCTTTTTCAACTTTTGAGCTGTCTGACTGACTGATAGGGAGGAATGCATGAATGTCACCACCGAGGTTAACATCATATCCGCCTTTAACGATCTTTTCGATCTTTCCGTCAATCGGAGTCTTTTCATCAAATGCCTTGCGAACGTCTTTCCACATCTGCTTTGCATCTGCTTTTGCTTTAGAAACTTCCGGGCCGTTTCTACCATCTTTTCTAAGAAGAACTACAGTTACTGTTTCCCCGACTTTCGGCAGATTATCTGCGAACTCCGTTACGGGAATCTTTCCCTCTGATTTGTATCCTATGTCTAAGAATACATACTCTTCTGTTACCTGAACGACGAAACCATCAACAAGCTGGCCGTCTTCGAGCGGTTTAAGATTATTGAGAGATTCTTCTAATTGTGTCTGGATGTTACCCTTGGAGTTCTGGGCTTCTTCCTTTTCCACTTCCATCATTTCCATTTTTTGTACCTTTTTTATTGGTGAATTTTGCTTATGATTATCTCACAAACATTTTCTATGGTCAAGTCCGATGTGTCGATATATGTGGCATCCGGAGCGATTTTTAACGATCCTTCAACCTTGTTTTTATCGAGTTCATCTCGCTTAATAATAGCAGCTTTAATCTCTTCAAGTGACAGATTGCTTACACCCTGGTCAAAGCGGCGCTGTGCCTGAACGTCAATTGAAGCGTCCAAATAGAACTTATATTCTGCGTCCGGAAATACGACTGTAGTCATATCTCGGCCTTCACAAACGATGCTGAGCGACTTTGTAATCGCATGGAGCTTGTCGTTTACGATATGTCTTACTTCAGGAATTGCTGAAACGGGAGATGCGTTTGCACTGACAGCGTCTTCGTGAAGGCGGTCTTCAACGTCTACTCCGTTTAAGATTAAGTGGGAATTTACATAACCGAGATCCTGCTTTTTACAGAACTCAATTACTGCATTTTTATCCGAAATATCAACTCCAGCTTCAAGAATTGCAAGAGTCAAACCGCGGTAAAAGCTTCCGCTGTTCAAGAATGTAATGTTGAGTCTTTTTGCAATGATTCCGGCTACTGTACTTTTTCCAGTTCCGGCAGGTCCGTCGATGGCAATTACCATAATAATCTCCTAAAATCCTTTCAGATTTGTTTTATTCTATTAATCTTCCCTCTGCTTGCAGATTGCAAGAAGTCCTTTAACCTCAGCAGGCGTCAAGTCGCGGTGGTCTCCGGGAGCAAGTTTATTCATTTCTATATTACCGATTCGTACGCGTACGAGTCGTTTGATTGCAACACCTTTCGATTCAAAAACACGACGGATTTCGCGGTTTTTACCTTCTACAAGGACAATCTGCATCCTGTGGGAATTAAGTTCCTTTGCTGCCTTGCATTTGTAGAAAGTTCCATCTACACGCAAACCTTTCATAAACTCATCACAAAGCCCGCGAGGCAACGGAAGACTTGAATCAACAACATATTCCTTTTCGAGTTCGCTTGAAGGATGAGAAAGGCGGGCTGCAAAATCGCCGTCGTTAGTAAAAATAATAAGACCGCTTGAAAACATATCAAGACGGCCTACATTGTAAAGACGTTCTGAATAAGAATCTGTAAGTAAATCGATTGCGCGCTGTCTGCCCTGTTCGTCGTTAGATGAGCAGATGTAGCCCGACGGTTTGTTCAAAAGGACATAGCGCTTGTTTTCTTCGAGGGAAATTTCTTTGCCGTCAACACAGACTTTGTCAGAAGATGTAACTTTTGTACCAAGTTCCACTACAACCTGACCATTCACAGTCACGCGGCCATCGAGGATAATTTTTTCTGAAGCGCGGCGACTTGCAACACCACAATGTGCAAGATACGCCTGAAGTCTTGTCTCTTGTTTTTCGGTATCGTTAGCGGGCAAGTTCGAATCTCTCCTCTTCTTCCTGTTCGAGTTTTGGTAAATCTGCAATTGAGTTTAAGCGGAAGAATTTGAGGAATTCTTTTGTTGTTCCAAACTGGCTTGGTTTGCCAGGAACATCCTTTTTGCCAACTTCTCTGACGAGATTTCTTTCCATCAAAAGACGGATCATATTGTCTGCCGATACTCCGCGGATTGCTTCGATTTCGGCACGTGTAATAGGCTGCGAATAAGCGATGATGGAAAGAGTTTCCATCGCACTGCGGCTGAGTTTACCTTCATTTTTGTTGCCGTAGCGTTCTTTTAAAACTTCCCAGATATCTTTTTTAGGAATGAGAGCCCATCCGCCTGTGATGAACTCGAGTTCGATTCCTGAGTTTTCATTTGTATATTTTTCTTTTAATACTTCGATGCACTTTGCAACAACTTCTTCTGAGAGTTCCGAAATAGTCGCGAGTTTCTGCTCTGCTATCGGTTCACTCTCCAAAAATAAAATCTGTTCAATAAGTGCGCTTTCTTTTGCAAAATCCATTTTCTAAAAACCTATATCTTATGCAGCTTCAAATCTGCGTATTTTGATATCTCCAAAAAGCTTGCTCTGATAAATGCAGGCCATTTTAAATTTTACAGCTTCAAGAATTGCCATGAACGAACAAATAACGTCCATTTCGTTTCCAGGTCGTGTAATCAAATCAGTGAACATGCATTCACCGTTGTTTTCAAGAAACTCGTTCATCAAAGTAATCTTTTCGTTTACCGAAATTTCTTCGTACATATCAAGAATCTTTTCGTCAGAATACTGAGATACCATATTCTTGAAAAGTTTCTGCATCTGCTGTAAAAGTTCCCAGGTGTCAACACGCTCCCACTGGGCTTCTTCATCTTCAAATGGAAGAACACGCTGAATCTTCTTTCTTTCGAAACTGAATTCTGATTCGTCTTCTTTTTCTTCCATGAGTTCTGAAAGTTTTTTAAATTTCTGATATTCGATGAGGTGTTCAACGAGCTCTGCACGAGGGTCTTCACGTTCATCGTCTTCATATTCGATTTCTACAGGTAAAAGCATGCGGCTCTTGATGAGTACAAGCTTTGCTGCCCAGCTGTAAAATTCTGACAGGTCCTGCAAATCTGTTTCTTTTAATTCCTTAAGGTATGCAAGATACTGGTCTGTAATCTGTGCAATAGGAATATCGTAAATATTTACTTTACTTTCGCGTATAAGTGTCCAAAGTAAATCAAGCGGGCCATCAAAATCGCCTGCTTTGAAAGTTCGGGTTGTCTTAACTGCTTCTTGTGTCTGTGTCTCTGTTTCCATTTTGAACCTCTTCGTCTACTTTTGAAAGGAAAAAACTTTTTGAATCAAGATAAAGCTGCACGTCTTTTGACGAAACAGTCATCTTTTCAATTTTTTTTAATTTTTCTCCTTTCATAGCATCGGCACATTTTGGCAAAATCTCAAGCAATGGTTGCAAAACAAATGCCCTTTCAATGAGTCTCGGATGTGGAATTTGCAAATCCGGGTCATCAATTTCAAGGTCACCAATAAATTCAATGTCGATATCAACAGAGCGTGGTCCAAAACGGACTTCTTTTGAACGGTCCCTACCCAAAAAACCTTCAATTTCGTGTATGCACTCGAGAAGTTTATGCGGTGTCATGCCGTCTTCTACAAGACCGGCAATTACCATGTTGTAAAAGTCATCCTGATCTTCTACATACATGGCTTTTGTGCGGTAAACCGAAGAAATAACGACATCTGACGCTATTTTTTCAAGTTCCACTACCGCACGACGCAGTAAACTTACAGGATCAAGCCCGTTATAAGAACGGTTTGACCCTAGCCCAAGTACAACACAATTCATTTAATCAAACCTATGCTTTTGGAGCTTCTTCGGCTTTTGCCTTTTCAGCTTTTGGAGCATCTTCTTTTGATTCTGAAGCCTTTGCAAAAACAGTTTCTCTTATCTGTTTTTCAATCTTTGCTGCAAAATCAGGGTTTGATTCAATAAATGCAACAGCATTTTCTTTTCCCTGTCCAACTTTTTCTTCGCCACAGGTGAACCATGCGCCTCGTTTATCAATAATTCCATGTTTAACTGCAGAATCCAAAAGGCTTGCAGAACTGGAAATACCTTTACCAAAATAAATATCAAGCTCGCACTTTTTGAAAGGTGCGGCTACTTTATTCTTCTTAACCGTTACACGAACGCGGTTACCGACAGCGTCCTCTGAAGTTTTAGAATCGATTGATTCAATGCGGCGAATCTCGAGACGAACTGAAGAATAGAACTTAAGTGCGTTACCACCAGTTGTAGTTTCAGGGTTTCCGAACATTACACCGATCTTCATACGAATCTGGTTAATGAAGATTACGAGACAGTTTGACTTACCGATGATGGCAGTCAACTTTCTCAATGCCTGGCTCATAAGTCGAGCCTGGAGTCCCATGTGAGAGTCACCCATTTCGCCTTCGATTTCGGCCTGTGGTGTAAGGGCTGCAACTGAGTCGATTACGATGATATCAACTGCACCGCTTCTTACAAGACTTTCACAAATTTCGAGAGCCTGTTCTCCGCTGTCTGGCTGAGAAACATAAAGCTCATCAATATTTACACCAAGTGATTTTGCATAAGTTGAATCGAGTGCGTGTTCTGCATCGATGAATGCTGCAATACCACCTTTCTTCTGTGTTTCTGCAACTGCATGCAAAGCAAGAGTTGTCTTTCCGGAACTTTCAGGACCGTACATTTCAATAATACGTCCTCTAGGATAACCACCGATTCCAAGAGCTTCGTCAAGCAAAATAGAACCGGATGGAATTACATCAATTCCTTCTGCTGTTGAATGATCTCCGAGTTTAATCAAAGAACCCGAGCCATACTGTTTTTCAATCTGAAGTTTAACTGCTTCCAAAGCCTGGAGCTTTTCGGCCATGTCTGCTTCTTTCTTTCCCATAATTGCCTCCACCCTTTAAATACTGTTTTCTCTGAAAAATATAACCAAAAAATTAAAA
>JAGHSB010000042.1 GCA_018066075.1 Candidatus Treponema scatequi | reverse complement strand
GAATTTATGCCGCTCATAGCACGACCTTTCTCAAATAATTCATCTTACAAAGAAATTCTACCCGATGAAACGCTTCGACCTTTCATCCGCTGTTTCTGGACTGAAGATTATTCGAAGAAAAAAGATGAATGGAATTAACTGCAGGACTTTAAATACAGTGGAATTTTCAACATGAAAGAAGCAGCATGTTCTGTACAGAAATCTGAACGGCAGCTTGAAAAACATAGGAGTAGTAAATGAAATTTGCAACAACATTAATTGCGGTTCAGGATATGGACCGTACATTGAAGTTTTATAAAGACATTTTTAATCAGGATGTCGTTCTTGATTTGGGGTGGAATAAAGTTTTGACTTGCGGTCTTGCCGTTCAGTCTAATTTTGACAAGCTTGTTGGTTTTGAAAATTCCACTATGAAATTTAAAAGTCATAACATGGAACTTTATTTTGAAACGGAAGATTTTGATATGTTTGTGGAACTTTTGAAAAAGCACCCGGAAGTTGAACTTGTTCACGAAGCGAAAACTTTTCCGTGGCAGCAGCGCGGTATCCGCATTTATGATCCTGATTTTCATATCATCGAAATTTCAGAAACGATGGAAGCCGTAGGCTTCAGACTGTTTAGCGAAGGGAAATCTGTTGAAGAAGTTATGAAAATTACAGACCATCCGGCTGAACTTGTGAATGGATGGTACGCTCATTATCTTGAAGAAAAAGAAAAAATCCAGGGAAAATATGGCAACAACTTTTGTATGTGAAGGCTTGCATTACACTCACGACATTAAAAATATATGCTCCGAATGGGAATCTTTGCAGTTGTCGTTCACTGGCTTGAAAGCGATGAAGTGAAATTGAAAAGTTGATTGTATGGTGATAAATAAACATAACGATATGACTCCTTACAATATGAGTCGTAAACCTGCAAAACAATATTTTTTTCTTATGCCATTAGTCTGGCTTGGTTCATGGATAATGACAAGACAGTTTAAATTAAAGATTGATAAATCTCAGATGAAAAAAGTAAAACCTCCGTTTCTTGTGATTGCAACTCATCAGGGGTTTTCAGACTATTATATCGGTCCTCTGGCAGTTTTTCCTCATCGGGCAATGTATGTTTCTGATATGGAAGGATTTGCTGCATTTGGAAACTGGTTGTACAGAGGGCTGGGCTGTATTCCAAAGAGGCGATTTGTTTCTGATGTGTCTGTTGTAAAAAATATTCGCTATGGCTTATTAAAGAAGCAGTCAGTTTTTATTTATCCGGAAGCAAGACATTCAAATGTTGGAATTACAGCTTATATTCCAAAAAACATTGCGAAATTTGCAAAGGCAATGAATCATCCTGTTGTTATCCTTTCTACAAATGGCAGTTATCTTGCAAATCCTTTCTGGGATGAAGAGCATACGCGTAAAATTAAAATCACGGCAAAAATGGAATGCATCTGCAGTAAAGAAGAACTAGAAACTATTAGTACAGAAGATTTACAGAAAACAATAGAAGAAAAACTTAAGTATGATGAATATCGTTATCAGCAAACGAAAGGATATTTAATAAAAGAAAAATTTCGTGCCAATGGTTTGCATAATGCTTTATATCAGTGCAAGAATTGTAAATCACTTTATGATATGGATTCTGCTGGTACAAAACTTTTCTGTAATAAATGCAATTCTACCTGGGAACTTTCAGAAGATGGATGGCTCATTGATAATTATAATGATAAAACTCATATTCCAGATTGGTATGAATGGCAGCGATCAGAAGCTATAAAATCAATAGAAAAGTTACCTTTGGAATTTGAAGTAAAGATTGAAGCTCTTCCAAATGAATTTGGTTTTGTAGATTTAGGGAAAGGTAAACTTGTTTTTACAAAAAATGAATTTGTTTTATCATTTGAAAACAGTGAATTACATTTTCCACATAAAACAAGAGAATCTGTTCAAACAGAATATAATTATCGTGGAAAAGGCAAATGTCTTGTACTTTCTACAAGAGATTGCTGTTATTACGTTTATTCAAAAAATAAAAATTTTTCACCAACGGAAATACAGTTTATAGGTGAATATCTTTTTAGGTAGACTTTCCCTCCCGACAAAATTCAGCACAAAATGTCGGGCAGCAAAAATCATGTTATAATATATTAAAACCATCGAGGTGAACATGACTTGGCTGGAAGCTGTTAAAAAATCTATTTCGTACATCGAAGAACATCTTACAGATGAACTTACGATTGAACAAATCGCAAATGAAGTTTACATTTCTCCGTTTTATTTTCAGAAGGGGTTTGCTATTCTGTGTGAAATCACTGTGAGCGAGTACATCAGAAACAGAAGACTTTCTCTTGCCGGCAGAGATCTGAGGATTGACGGCAGCAAAGTAATCGACATTGCGATGAAGTATGGATACGATTCACCTGACAGCTTTGCAAAAGCATTCACTCGTTTTCATGGTATAACGCCAGTTCAGGCGAAGAATGGGGAAGGGGAACTTAAAAACTTTCTTCCTCTCAAAGTACAAATCTCAATGAAAGGTGGTTTTGAAATGGATTGTAAAATTATCAAAAAATCGGCATTTACAATCGTCGGTTCTGCAAAAATGTTTGGTGAAAATGAAGGCTTTACAGAATGTCCTAAAATGTGGGATGAACATTTTGCTAGTGGTGACGGTAAATATGTTTGTGGAATGTATGGATTCTGCTTAGACGATATGGGTGATAAAACTATAATGGAACTTACAAAAGACAAGCAGTCGAAAGATAAGCTTCCGAAGTTTATGTATATGATCGCGGACGACTACGTTCCATCAAAAACATATCCAGAAAAATTTATCACATACGAAGTGCCTGCAAACACATGGGCAGTTTTCCCATGCAAAGGACCAATGCCGTCTTCAATGCAGAGCGTGTATCAAAAGATTTTCAAAGAGTGGCTTCCTGAAAATACAGACTACGAACTTGCAGGTATGTACAACATTGAATATTACACAGACAGTTCAAAGTATGAAAAAGGAAATCAGGATGAAGAATATTATTCAGAACTCTGGTTTCCGGTAAAGGCGAGATAGAATAAAACTTATGAACAAAGACTGGTCGGAAAAGCAGAAGACATTTTCTAAACTCATCTCAAAAGAAGAAACTTTTAAAGAAGGCATAAACATGCTTCTTGAACTTCGGAAAGAGCTTTTTAACGAAGTAACTTCGATTGTAAAAAAAGTTCCGGCTGAGTCTTTTTCTGAAATGCCGTTTGCAAACGAGCTGAATGGAAATGAGTTTGTGGAATTTTCGAAAACGCTTGATGTGAATGCACTGTATGACTATGCGTGCGAAGTAAAAAAAGCTTCTGATTTTGTGTTGAAGAAGATAGATTTTTCTGATGCTAAAATCAAAGTTTCTGATGAAGCAAAGAACCGCCTTATAAAATCAGGATGTGTAAGTGAACATGAAGATGCTGTCTGGCTTGTTGATTACTGGTGTTCAAAAGATTTTGCCGGTTTAATCAAGATGCCTTTCGGCCGTCACTGGATTATGCACATCGAAGCGATGATGAAAATAAGTGACAAGGTTTTAAGAACCAATGCATTGGTGTGGCTGTTAAATAAATAATTTAGAAATTCAAACACTGATAGATTTTTACAAATCAGTTTTAGTTCCCGTTGACTTCTTCTTTAAGATACTGAATGCAGCGGTCTAACATTTTGTGCACATTATAAAAAAACCCCTTTTTCTGTTAGTTCACAGAAAAAGGGGTAAATTTTAATTTAGAAAAACTAGTCTTCTGCTAAAGAATACTGGTTGAAATTAATAGTTAATTCTGAAATTTCTTTTGTATTCTTTGTCCCATCTAAAGTGTATGGATAGAATTTATTATTTTGTGTCCAAAATATAACACCCTTATTTATTTCATTATCTTGAATTGTCAAATCAAGTGCAACGTTTTTGAATAATAGACCTCGAAAGGTGTTTTGTAACCAAGGCATTTTCTTGGTCTTTTATTTATTTTATCAGTTACAAATGCAATATAGCTGTCAGTGTA
>JAGHSB010000274.1 GCA_018066075.1 Candidatus Treponema scatequi | reverse complement strand
TGCATATATATTGATGTCGTTTATAAGAGAGAGTACGGCAAGGAGAGAGGCCGAAAATCGGAGAGAGTTATTTTATAAACGACCTTTTTTGAAAATCACTGCTGTTTTATTATATACGGCATTATGGACATTAAGAGAGTAAAACAATAAAATAAGAGATGAAGGTCCTCCTTCATCTCTTATTTTTTTAAACGCAGGTATTTATTTTGGATTCTAAAAAAGGCAGTTCAAGAAAAACATCATCAAAACGAACGACAAAATCTGCTTCAAGAAGACCGGCTAAAAAAAGCCAGGGCCTGTTTAAGAAAAAAACAATCAAGCCAAAAGTAAAACTCGACTCAGACAGAGTAATCAAGCTCTGCATAATCATAATCGTTTCATGCATACTTCTGCTTCTTGCAACAGTTTTGATTCCAGATGGAACTTTAAACAAAGACAGCTCTCAGAGAAAGACTGACATTGAAAGAACAGTAAATCCGGGAGAAGAAAATTCCACAAATAAAAATTCTGCAGAAAAGAAATCTTCAAAGAAAGACAGTAAAAAACGCGACGAAGAAAAACGCCGTGCAGAAGAACAGAAAAAAATCGACGAAGAAAACCGAAGGGCAGAAGAGCAGAAAAAACAGGAAGAACTTAAACGCGAAAAAGAAAAGCAAGATGCCGAAGCAAAAGCCGCAGAAGAAAAAAAGCGCAAAGAAGAATTGAAAAAAGAAGAAGAAAAAAAAGCTGCCGAGGCAAAAGCAAAAGAATTTAATTTCGTGCCTGCAGTGAACAAAGCTCAGGTTGTATTTTTGCTTGATGACGGCGGACAGAATATTTCTCAGCTTGATAAATTTTTATCACTTGATATGCCGCTCACAGTTGCAGTGCTGCCGGGCCTTGCACATTCAAAAGAAGCTGCGCAGAAAATCCGTGCAAAAGGAAAAGAAGTAATTCTTCATCAGCCGATGCAGGCAATCAATACGAGCGTAAATCCGGGACCAGGTGCCATAAAACCTGACATGACTGAAAGTGAAATCAAATCGGTTTTATTTCAGAACATTTCAGAAGTTGGACCTGTAAGCGGAATGAACAACCACGAAGGATCTTTGATTACTGCAGATGCAGAAAAGATGGAAGTTATTTTAAAGTTTGCATCTGATAATGGAATGTACTTTTTGGATTCGCGTACGAACAAGGATACTAAAGTTGGTTATGTGAGCGGTGCGTTGGGCCTGTCTTATTATGAAAGAAACGGATTCTTTCTGGACAACGAAAAGACAAGAGAGAATGCACTTTCAGAAATCAAAAAGAATCTTGATAAAGCAAATAAAGACGGATATGTAATTATGATCGGGCATGTGTGGTCTGCATCATTCTTGCCAGATTTGCTTCGCGATATTTATCCCGAACTTAAAAAGAAAGGATACGTAGTTACAACAGTTTCAAATTGCAGAGGAAAAAAATAGATGAAGGTTTTAGGAATTGAATCAAGCTGTGATGAAACAGCATGTGCAATCGTTGAAGACGGAAAGACAATTTTAAGCAATGTCGTTGCAACACAAATTCCATTTCACAGAATTTACAAAGGCGTTGTTCCTGAAATTGCAAGCCGCAAGCACGTTGAATGGATTTTACCTGTCGTAAAGCAGGCACTCAAAGAAGCAAACCTCACGCTTGACGACATCGATGCAATTGCATCGACAAACAGACCGGGCCTTATGGGTTCACTTTTAGTCGGACTCACATTCGGAAAAACTCTTGCCTGGAGTTTGAACAAACCTTTCATCGCAGTAAACCACATGCTCGGACATTTGTACGCAGCACATCTTGTAAATGACATTCAGTATCCGTACATCGGACTTTTAGTTTCCGGCGGCCACTCAATTATCTGCAAAGTTTCCGGTTTTGATGACATTGAAGTAATGGGAACAACAGTAGACGACTCAGTCGGTGAAGCATTTGATAAAGTTGCAAAGTTCTATGGACTCGGATATCCCGGCGGCGTAATCATCGACAAACTTTCAAAACAGGGAAATGTAAAAGCTGCAAACTTTCCGCTCCCGAAACTCGACAGCGCAGAACACCGTTATGACGTTTCTTTTTCCGGATTAAAAACTGCTGTAATTCATCAGCGCGATATGTTCTGGAACGACGAGTTTGAAAAGAACAACGAAAACATGTGTGCAGCATTTCAGGAAACTGCCTGTAAGACAATCGTCTCGCGCCTTCTCAGGGCAGTAGACGACACAGGATTAAAAACAGTAGTAGCCGGTGGCGGAGTAGCCGCAAACTCAAGACTTCGCGAAATGCTTGCAGAAAGGACAGACCTCAATTGCATATTCCCTCCGCTCAAACTCTGCGGTGACAACGGAGCCATGATCGCAGGCGTTGCATATCACTTTCTGGCCCGTGGTGACAGAAGTGGAATTGATACGACTGCGTGTGCGAGAATTCCGCAGTTTAAGAAGGGATTGCAGCTGCATAGAAGATAGTTACTAATATAGAGGGAAAAAAAGATGAAAAAAGTATTTTGCGTGTCATTTATTTTAATGATTTTAGGTAATTTCGTTTTTGCGAATAAGAGCCGTTTTTTTAAGAATGGCAATGTAATTGACAGAATGTATGTCGATTCAGATGATGGACTTCGCGTCAGGGATAAACCTTCATTAAAGTCAAACAGATTATGTGCTATTCAATATAATTTACCTGTAAAGATTGTTGCAATTGGAAAAGAAGAAACTATTGATAACATTACTGCACCATGGGTTGAGATTCTACTTCCAAGATATGAATGGAAAGGTGATGAACCTGAGTATGGCTGGGTATTTGGCGGCTATCTTAGTAATTCCCCTAATCCTAAATTTGTAGCGCCAAAAACAATGGAACAGCTTAAATATTATATTGAAATTAATCCAATGTTTAGAGCAGAATATGAAACTTCATACAAAAGCGTATCGTTCTGTATTCAGAATAATGTTGTTGTAATAGGTATCTCAGACGAATATGGTAAGGATGCTGATCAGGGAGTTATAACTTATTTATCTAAAGACTCATTTTCATATGCCGCTTTACATAACGAATATACAAAAGGAACAATTACTCTTAGTAATATTACAAAAGATGGTTTTAATGCTCAGATTTCTGGTTGTAAAGATTTGAATGATGGTCAAAGTACTGCTTTATATTTTAGAGTATCTGATGAAGATTGGGGTGCAGATTTTAATTCACCAAGATTGTATTTTACAAAAATGTCTTCTAAATTAAGTCAATTTTATGTTAATGATTATGAACGCAGAAATGGTATGAATTTTTCTTTTCCAGCAGGTTGGAAGAAATTATATAAAGAAGATTTTATTGAAGAACTGATAAAATCCGGTGTTAATCTGGATGGAACAAGTTACGAATCGAATTATTATGAATATTGGGATTCGATAATGTATGAACATCAGATAAAGGCTGATAAATAGATGTAAATAAGAATGAGTTAAAGCTGTTCGCGTGTTGCGGGCAGCTTTTTTTTGTTTTTTTGAGTGAATTTTTTTGTAAACACGAAGATTATATTTGTATGAATATACAGATATTACCAAACGAAGAAGGAACCCTTTCGGTTTCATTTCCTGAGGGGTTTGATGAAAAACTTTTGAATGTTGTCAGGTCTGTTCCTGGACGAAAATGGAATAATGAGAAAAAAGTCTGGATTATTCCAGATACGGAAATCTCAAGGAAAATTATTTCTGAGAAAGTTGAAGAACTTGAAAAAAAAACTCCTGCAACTTATACGGATATTGATAAGTTGCGAAGTATGTTGCTGGCTAAACGGTATAGTTCTAAGACTATTGAAGCGTATGAAAAATGGGTACGTGATTTTCTGGAAGAATTTTCGCAGAATAAAAATCCTGGAAAAACAGAAATAAATCTCTTTTTATCAAATCTTGCTGTAAAAAGGAATTTTTCTTCATCAACTCAGAATCAGGCGATGGCTGCACTTTTGTTTTATTTTCGTTTTGTGAAAGAACAGGATGAAAGCAGCTTAAGGGACATTATTCATGCGAGACAGAAAAAGAGATTACCTGTAATTTTAAGCCGGAAGGAAGTGATGGAGGTAATAGGGTACTTAGACGGGTCAAAGAAAGTTGCAGCGATGATTTTATACGGAACAGGCATAAGACTTGGGGAAGTTCTTAATCTGAGAGTTATGGATATTGATTTTGATCTGAATGAAATAATTATAAGACATGGGAAAGGTGATAAAGACAGACGCGTAATGCTTCCTAAAACACTTATACCTATCCTACAAAAACAGATATTACAGGTCAAGAAAATACATGAAAAAGATATCTTAGATGGATGGGGAAAAGTAGCACTTCCAAAAAGTGTGGGGCTGCGAAATTCCACTTATGCAAAAGAGCTTGGATGGCAGTGGCTTTTTCCACAGAAAAACCGCTGGGTTAACAAAGAAACTGGCGAAGAAGGTCGCTGGCATATGGATGAAAGCCTTTTACAGAGAGCCGTCAGAGAAGCGATTGTTAAAGCTGGAATTACAAAACCAGCCAGTTGCCACACTTTCAGGCATAGCTTTGCAACTCATCTTTTAGAAGATGGCTGTGATATTAGAACGATACAGGAATTGCTCGGACACAGTGATATTAGAACGACCATGGTTTATACGCATGTGCTGAACAGGAGGGCGGGTGAAGTTGTAAGCCCGTTGGACAGGATGTGAATGTTTGATAAAGTTGACAATACTTCTGTGAGGCGTTAGTATATGAAAGAAATAAGAAGTTTTTCGGATTTAGAAACAGAACTTATTTATAAGGGAATTAGAAGTAAAAAATTTCCTTTTGAAATTCAGAAAATTGCAAGAAGAAAATTAAGAATGATTGCTTCTGCAATGGAAATTGGAGATTTGAAAATTCCACCTGGAAATCATTTGGAAAAATTGCTTGGTAATTTAGATGGATATTATTCAATTAGAATAAATGATAAATGGAGAATTATCTTTAAGTTTGAAAACGGGGGTGCAGAAAATGTCAAAATTACGGACTATCATTAATAATCAGTTACCTAATATACATCCTGGTGTAATTCTTAAAACTGAGTTTTTGCAGCCAATGAATATTACAGCTTATCGTCTTGCAAAGGAAATAAATATACCTCAAACAAGAATTTCAGAAATCATACATGGAAAACGATCTGTTACTGCAGATACTGCAATTCGATTTTCAAGATTTTTTGGAACTACACCTGAGTTTTGGTTAAATCTTCAGAATTTATATGATCTGGAGGAAGAGAAGAAAAAGCATTCAGCTGAGTTTGAGATGATTAAGCAGTATGAGTATGCGTGATTTTTAGATATTAGACGGATGAATATAATACTCTAGAAGAAAACGAAAGATGATGGTATTATATACTATATGCCTAGTTGTGAAAGAACTTAGATGGACGAATTATGTCGGTATCTTGGAATTTGATGGATAGGTAGAAATTATGTTATGTGGACGCCCGCACTGGGGCGCTTTTAAGAGGAGATGAGTTATGAGAAAAATTGTTTTATTACTTCAATTAACTTTTGTTGTTTTATTTACATCC
>JAGHSB010000126.1 GCA_018066075.1 Candidatus Treponema scatequi | reverse complement strand
GCCTGAATTGTATAAGTAATAGCTGCTGCGCCTGATGCAACTGCAAGTCCTGCTGAGCCTCCTTCAAGAGCTGCTATCCTGTCTTCAAATACTCCCTGTGTACTGTTTGTTAATCTGCCGTAAATATCACCTGCATCTGCAAGACCAAATCTATCTGCTGCATGCTGTGAATTTCTAAAAACATAGGATGTTGTCTGATAAATTGGTACTGCTCTGGCATCTGTTGCTGGATCTGGATTTTCCTGACCTACGTGCAACTGTAATGTTTCAAATCTGTAATTATTAGCCATCTTATACCTACCTTACTTGTCGGTAAATATAATATAACTTCTTTTACCTACCTTGTCAATAGGTAAATATTTTTTTTTCATTCTTACTATTCCCTTTAAACCTTCGCTGACTTTTGTACCTTCGTATTGTTTTTTCGGGTAAATTCCACTTTACATTTTTACTTGCACTACACTAATTTTACCTATATAATAATATTGTGTCAGAATTATATATTGTTGGAACGCCTATCGGTAATTTAGGGGACATCACCTACCGAGCTTTAGAAACTTTTAAGGCAGTAGATGTAATCGCCTGTGAAGATACGCGCCACACTTTGGAACTTTTGACACATTTTGAGATACGAAAGCCGTTGATTTCGTGCCGGTCGCAAAACGAAGAATTTGCAGCAGACAAGGTAATCGAGCTCTTGAAAAAGGGCCAGTCTGTAGCCTACGCAAGCGATGCGGGAATGCCTGGAATCAGTGATCCGGGTTCAGTTCTGGCTTACAAGGTGAGACAGGCTGGATTTAAGGTAGTTCCGATTCCGGGACCAAGTGCCTTTGCGACTCTTGTAAGTGTTGCAGGCCCTGGTGGAAAAACACTCGTTTTTGAGGGTTTTACCTCCCCAAGCCCCGGAAAACGACGAAAACGCCTTCGTGAGCTCATGGAACTGGGAAGCGCTTTTATTTTGTACGAAAGTCCGTTCAGAATAGTAAAGTTGCTGACAGATATTGCCGATATTGATAATACCCGCCGCGTTGTGGTGGGAAGAGAACTTACAAAACTGCATGAAGAAATTGTGGAAGGGACTTCGGCAGAAGTAAGAGACGATTTCGCACAAAGAGAGTCCATAAAGGGCGAATTTGCCGTCTTCGTTTCTGGCATAATTAATGCTAAACTTTCAGCAGAAAATACCGATAATTAAGGTATAAGGCAGGATTATATGATGATAGACAAACTTGGAGGAGTTGCTCCTCTCAACAACGTTCAGAACACAAAACGCACTCAGAGCACATCAAGCGTTAAATCTTCACCAGATTCCATCAGTGTGTCTGCAGAAGCTAAAGAAATGGCTGAAGCATACTATCTCAAGGAAGTAGCTGCAGAAACTCCTGACGTTCGCACAGAGCTCATTGCTCAGATTAAAGAGAAAATCAAAGACTCATCATACCTTAGTGCAGAAGTAATTAACTCTACTGCAGAGCGTATTATGGCTAGCTACGGTATCTAATTTCAGATATTAAGCTATCGATAAAAAAAGGCGGAAGGAATTCCGTCTTTTTTTGTATATATGTAAATAAGTGGAACTTAATAAAACGGCAACTAATTAAAAAAACTTCGGAGTTTATTTATGGCAGATTTCATTTTCAAAATTTCACCAAATATCGTCCTCGGATCTTACACAATTACCCGTGTCGGACAGTACGCCCAGGAATACGGCTCAAAGTTCATGCTCGTAATCGACCCGATGCTCAAGGAAGTCGGAATTGCTGACAAAATTCTTCAGCCATTAAATGAACACAAAATCGAATATTTTATTTTTGACGAAATCAACAACGGCGCAAATACACAGACTATCGAACAGGCATTAAACCTCGCCCGCGAAGCACATGTCCACGGAATCATCGCAGTCGGCGGTTCCAAAACTATCAACATTGCAAAAGCCGTTTGCTCGACATACCACGAAGTTCACGGACTCTACGAATTTGTAGACGGAGCATCACCTACAGTTGCACCACTTCCATTAATCTGTATCCCGACAACAATGCGTGACCCGTTCATCTTCTCTTCATTTACACCGGTAATCGACTCACGCTCAAATAAAAACAGGCTCATCAAAAACAAAGACGGTTTGTGCAAACTCGTTCTCTACGATCCAAACCTTTCTTTAACTTTGACAGAAAACCAGACAGCTTCAATGTCTATCGAAACTCTCTGTCTCGCAATGGAAAGCTACATTTCTCAGAAAGCAACTTTCTTCAGCGACATGATCGTTGAAAAATCAATCGAAGTTCTCGGTTATGCAATCGACGGAAGCGACACACTTACAGTTACAACTCCTTCAGAAGTTCTTTTGACACAGGGTGGCTGTATGGCATCTCTTGCAAGCGCAATGAGTGCTCCTGGCGTTGCATCCCTTCTCGCAATGACAATCAATGCACGCTACAGAGTTTCACGCTCACTCGTATCTTCAATTTTGTTCCCATACGTAATCGAAGATGCAGCAAAATTCAAGGCAGACAGAATCGAAAAACTCGCAAAAATCTTAAGGGCTGCTCCAGAAACAGCAACAACAGAAGAAGCAGTAACAGCCCTCTGTGAATACATCAGACAGAAAATCGCAAAGAACAATCTCCCGGCCCGCTTGAAAGACCTTTCAATTTCGGTTGATCAGCTCGCCCTCGCAGCAGAAGATGCCGGAGAACTCGATTTGATGAACACACTCCCAAGAAGCATGACATCAGACGACCTTTTCGACCTTCTGAAATCGGCATTCTAATATGATTGAACCTCAGAAATTATTTCAGCTCTCAGGCGGACAGAAGCGCCGCAAGCTCGCACTTTCATTTGGTGCGCTCGAGCGTGACATTGCAGGCATCGCAGAAAAAGGAAACGAATACAACTTCAAGCAGATGCCCCGCGAACAGTACGTCAAAGAACTCGTCAAAGTTCTCCTTCTCGATCCGAAGCTCCCGAAAGAAGCCGCCGCAGAACTCAATTTACTCATAAACGAAAATCCTTTCGACGAACGCCGCACATGCAACATCGCGCGCAATCATCTCCTTGCGATAATCGGAACATTTCCTGCAGAATGGGATTTAATCATCGCGCCTCACAAAGGTCAAATGGAACTTGATAATGCCTCGGGCAGTTCGAGTGACTCAAACCTCTCGAAGAATCCGGGCAGTTCGAGTGACTTAAATCACTCTAACAATCCGGGCACTTCGGGCGACACACACGATACGATAACTCAAACTTCAAACGAATCAAAAATCGAAACAAGAAAATTTTATTCTGGTGTCTGCGCTTATGCAGAAGACATCCGTTCTCCGTTTAACCTCGGTTCAATATTCAGAACTGCAGAAGGACTCGGAGCCGAAAAACTTTATCTCTCTCCTTTCTGCTGCGACGAGACACACCCTCGTGCAGTCAGAAGCGGAATGGGATGCATCGAAACTTTGCCTTACGAAAAAAAATCACTCGATGAACTTCCTGATGATTTACCGATTTTCGTTTTGGAAACAGGTGGTACTCCAATCGATGAATTTAAATTTCCTGAAAAAGGAATCTGCATCATCGGTTCAGAAGAACTCGGTGCAAGTCCTGAGGCAATTAAAAAAGCAACTTATGGATGCGTAACTATTCCAATGATCGGGCTCAAAGCGTCATTAAATGTCGGAGTCGCATTTGGAATCTTAATGCAGAAATGGGTTGAATCCCTTAATTAGTTATCTTCCTGTTCTTTCTGGAAAGACTTAAGAAGCTTATCAGAAACTTTCTTAAGCTGACTTTCATTTGTAATCTTGAACAATCCGAGAACTTCAGAATCAATCTGATAGAAGGCAATTTCACCGCTCTGATAATATGTAAGAATATCAGCAAGGTAAACGATGCTTGAAAGTGACTTAACTTCATCAGGTGCATCTTCAGGATCGTGATGATATTTGATTACATCGATGATCACTTCTGGGAAATTCCACTTCTTTGCAACTTCACTACCAACTTCACCGTGGTTTACGCCGGCAATCATTTTTTCGATCAAGTCAGAAGAAATGCCTTTTGATTCGCAAACTTTCTTTACCTTGTCGAGAAGATCCGGATGAGAAGTTTCGAAAATGATTTTACCCATATCATGAAGAAGACCGCAGATATATGAGTCTTCGATAATTGCTCTTTGTCCATTGAAGAAGTTACGCGCAAGGTTGTAAGAATAGAATGCAACCTGATAAGCATGCGTCCAGAGATTTTCTTTATCTCCGCCAACTTCTTTGAATGTCTGCATAGTTCCGATACTGAAAAGCAAGTTTTTAATTCCACGAATACCAACAAGCTTAACTGCGTCTGCAATCGAGTGACAAGGAGAAGCAAGAGCAAATGCTGCAGAGTTTACCATCTTGAGAAGTTCACCTGTCAAAGAAACGTCGTTTGAAATTTGCATAGCGATGTCTGACATTTTTGAATCAGGGTCGTTCAAGAGTTTGTTGATATGTGTAATGTTCTCTGGGAACTGTGGCAAGTTGTCGATGACTTTTACGAATTCTGCTGAGATGAAGCTCATTTCTTTCTGAGTCTTTTCACTGAGCGGAAGAATGATTCTTGTAATTGTCTCGCCGTTTTCACAGAGAGTCTGGAAGTTTTCTTCTGTAAGACCGATTTTCTCGAGCATCAAAATCATGATTACAAGACCGAGACCTGCACCTTCTGAATCATCGAGGATCTGAGAAAGGGCATCTTCTACAGAAGTGTACTGCTGTGCGCGTGAAAGCTTGTCGTGAATTCGTTTATATTCAAAAACTGTGAGGCTTGAATTATTTCTTACCTCAACTTTGATTTTGTTATTTCTAACCTGAAGGATCAACTTTACGTAAAGTCCGGCTTTTTTCTGAAGTCCGAGGTAATAGTTGATGTTGTTTAATGTATCTTCCTTGAAAGTCTTGAGACCTTCGTCGTAGTCGCTCTGTACTGTGATGTCGAGGTTCTTCTGTTTGAAGTAGATTCGTTTTGTGTTGGCTTTTTTAGCGTTTGTAATAAGTTCGTTGAGACAGTAGTTGAGGTATTCAACCATGTGATTCTGCTGTAATTCCTTGAGGAAAGCAGTTAAAACATCACCCATGTAAACTTCCATTTCGTGTGGCAACGTATAAGTTGTTATAGTCAGTGGAATTCCTGAGCTGATTGCTTTTGAGATTTTTGCTGTGTCGACTTCGATGCGCTTTTGGAGAGCCATTTTTTACAAACCCTTACCCTTTTATTATAATGATACTATTCTACTATACTTATCGGCTAAAATAAAGGATTTTATAAGTTGAAATCATCATTTTTTTAGATTAATATTTACTTATGACAATGATTCCACTTTATGCACAACTTTTAATCCTTACAATTCTCGCAATTTCAAGCGCCCGCGTTTTTTCAATCAGACAGACACGATTAGATTCCCTCGTAATGTTCATTCCATTCGCGTTATTTGTACTTTTCATCGAATCAATCGCATGGGGACTCAGCGTAAATGAAATCATCCTTTTCAATCTCATCATCCTTGCATCAATCGTAAACTACAAAAGCTTTTTCCGTTTTATCAATCATCTTTTCGTAGACTCATATTCTGCTTTGTATACAATCTCTTCTCTTCTTCTCTTTCTCATTATCATTGCAACAGCAGTTCTCTTTATCGCATTTAAACCTGTTTACCTTAAAGAAGACAAACTCCAGATAAAAACTGAAACAAAATATTTAAGTGGAACTTTTAATACCGGCTTCTCAGAATCAGACGAAACTCTTCAGACAAAAAATCTTAAACTCACTGTTTACACTCCTGATGCAAATAAAGGCAACTATCAGAATGACTATGCAGTAATTTTTGTTCCAGACAAAAGAGCAAGATTTTCTTCTTACGATCCATTCCTAAAACTTCTTGCAAAATCTGGTTTCAAAGTTTATGCAGGTGATTTCGGATTCAGTACAGTTCCATCTTCAAAAAAAGTAAACATTAACTTTCTCAGACAGCACGAATTATTCATGAAGTCTAAAAAAGCAGGCGGCGCATATTATTCAGCTGCAGAAAACAATTATTACCTTGATGTCTACGCAAAAGAAATGGAAGTGATTGCAAAAATCGCAGACAAAAATGAACCTGTTGCAAAAAAACTCATCATTGTAGCTGACGAAGGTCCGGCCCTTGCTGCTTCAAAAATTATCAGCACACCAAGACAGATTGTAATGTGCCATAACATTTCTTTAATCTCAGAATACAAAACACCTGGCTATGGATTTATTCAGCAGTCAGATCCTCTTCTTGCAAAATTTTCATTCCACCTCGACAGAGACAAAAAAGGTTACTACCCTGGATATGTCGTAATGAAAATCAAATCTGCTATCGAAGCTTACGAAAAAGCTCAGTTTGAAGAATTAAATGGAGATGTACAATGACATTGATTGAACTCGACAGATACTTCAATTCATTTTTGAAAAAAGAAAATTATTCAAACGACATTGCCTTAAACGGAATTCAAATTCAGAATAAAAATCCTGATTCAAAACAGATTCAGAAAGTTGCATTTGCAGTAGACGCTTCAGAAGAAACTGCAAAACTTGCAGCCTCTTGCGGAGCCGATGTTCTTTTTACACACCACGGACTATTCTGGAGCGGATGCGAAACAATCACAGGAAATCATTACGCACGCATCAAAAAATTTCTTGATAATGATTTGGCTCTCATTTCTTACCACATCCCGCTTGATGCAAATAACCCGAACGGAAACAACTACGGACTTGCATCACGAATTAAACTTTCAAAAATAACTCCGTTTGCCACATGGCGCGGAATGGACATCGGCGTAAAAGGAACTTTGAAAAAAGCAATGTCCATTGAAGAGATTACAGACAAAGTTTTAGACGGCCAGAAACCGATGCATGTTTTAAAATTCGGAAACCCTTTGATTAAAACTGTCGGAATCTGTTCTGGCGGAGCAGCTGACGATGTTGAAGAAGCTGTAAAAGAAGGACTCGACTGTTTTATCACAGGCGAAATGAATCACGAACTTTATCATTACATAAAAGAAAATAAAATCAATGTAATTGCAGGCGGACACTATCAGACAGAAACTGTCGGCGTTTCTCTTGTGATGCAGAAGCTCGCAAAAGAAAAAAAGATTGAAGTGGAATTTATCGATTGCCCGACACAGATGTAAGTTAAGAATTAAATCTTTTTTTCATTAAACAAATGTTGTGATTAAAAAAATCACATTGTATAATATTAAAAAACTGGAGACCATTTTATGATTACAATTTTACCAAATACAGACAAAGAACCATTGAACACAATCGGTTACTGCGCCGGCATCTGCTGGAACAGCCCTGTTGACGATAAAGAAAAAAACATCAAGCGTGCCAAAGCATGCATCAGAAGTGGTCATACAAGAACAGCAGAATACCCTGACGTTTTCTGCATCGTAGACGGCTATTCTGCCCGCTGTATCAGAGAACTCTACACTCACATCATCGGAACAACAAGATTGCAGAGTTCCACTCGCTATGTTGATGCAAAATCAATGGACACAGAAAAAGAATTTTACTATCCGTTCAAAGACGAAGCCCGCGAAGTTTATAAAGAAGGCCTCGACTCAATCATGAACACATACACAAAACTCGAAGAACTCGGCTACCCGAAAGAAGACGCTGCAAACATCCTTCCACTCGGAATGGAAACTAAAATAGTCTGGAAGATCAACCTCAGAGCCCTCATGCACTTCATGAACATGCGCCTCTGCACAAGAGCCTACAAAGAAATCCGCGCGCTCTCACTCGAGCTTAAAGAAAAACTCAGAGTCGTTTCACCAGAATGGGAATGGATCTGCGACAATCTCTTCGTTCCAAAATGCGAAGCAGTCGGCTACTGCGACGAAGACCACTCGTGCGGCAGAAAAATTTCAAAAGCCGACATGCTCGAAGCAGTTGAACAGTGGAAAAAAAATAAGTAACAAGTCCGGGTATTTGAATTGACAGCAGTTTGAATACCCGTTTTTTTTATTTTTTACCCTTAAATTCTTTACAAAAAAAATCTTTTTTTGTTATACTTTATTTTCGTAAGGACATCCTCTGTGATGCGCACGCGATGTTCGTGCAGTTTTATACGGCCAGGAGAATAAAAAATGAGAGTAATAATCAGACCTGATTATGACACTGTCTCTAAATGGGCAGCAAATCACATTGCTTCACGCATCAATGAAGCAAAACCTACAAAAGACAATCCTTTTGTAATCGGACTTCCTACTGGATCAACTCCACTCGGAACTTACAAAGAACTTATCAATTTGTATAAAGCTGGAAAGGTTTCTTTCGAAAACGTAGTTACATTTAACATGGACGAATACGTTGGGATTTCAGAAGACCACCCTGAAAGCTATCACCGCTTCATGTGGGATAACTTCTTCAGCCACATAAATATCAAAAAAGAAAATGTTCATATTTTGAACGGTAACGCAAAAGACCTCAAAAAAGAATGCGAAGATTACGAAAAAGCAATTAAAGACGCCGGTGGAATCAGACTTTTCATGGGTGGAGTTGGTTGTGACGGACACATCGCTTTCAACGAACCAGGATCTTCACTTGCAAGCCGCACTCGCGAAATGGGACTCACACAGGACACAATCATCGTTAACAGCCGCTTCTTTGATTACGACGTTAACAAAGTTCCAAAGACAGCTTTGACAGTTGGTGTTGGAACAGTTTGTGATTCTGACGAAGTAATGATTTTGATTACAGGCCACAACAAGGCAACAGCCCTCAAGCACGCAGTTGAAGAAGGCATCAGCCAGATGTGGACAGTAAGCGCACTTCAGATGCACGAAAACGCAGTCATCGTTTGTGATGACGACTCAACAGATGAACTCAAAGTTGGAACAGTTAAATATTTCAAAGACATTGAAAAAAATAACTACAACAACGAAATATAATTTCATCTTATAAAGTTTGTTCTGGTGGAATTTCACCAACCAGCTTTCATAATTAGAAGACGATCTCTATTTTGGGATCGTCTTTTTTTAGTCTATTTCTTTATTTCATTTCTTTTCATTTTATATTATTCTATTGCTATCAAACATCTCGGAGAGCTCTATGCCACTCGAAACATTCAATCCAAAATATTTTCCTCAAATCGTTGACCGCGTTGTTTCTATCTGGACACCGCAAGAAGCATCTGACAGCTTTAGACGAATATACGCTGAAGCAATCATACGGCAAAACGGTGCAGACAACGATATGCAGTTTATGCACACATCAGGTGACAGACTTTTAGCAATCACTTTCTCAGAAAGAAAAAACGAACACAACAATGCAGCATCGTGGTGGAACGCACAGTATGAAAATTCCACTGAAAAAGAAAAGTCTATGCTTAAAATCAGTCGTGAATATCTTACGATGATGGACGAAAAAACTTTTTCATACATGAACGACGATGATGTTAAACTCAGCCTTTTTGTAAGCACCGTCACAGGCGAAGGCAAAAAAATCCTCGACGAAACAATCGCCTTTTACAAGTCGCGCGGATTTAAGAATATGTATCTCTGGACCGATAGCGACTGCAATGTCGACTGGTATGTTTCACACGGATATGAACTGGTCGAAGAAGGAACGTTTGATGAGTTTTCGAGGGAAGATGAAGAGTATAAGACGTATGTGTTTAGGATGGGGATTTTTTAAACGGGATGTTGAGATGTCGACAAATTGTCGATAACTTGTCTCAAGGGAGGTGACAAACTGTCCCCGACCTTTTAAATGACCATATAGCCATGCCATTTTAAATCACGCATTTACCAGAATACTTTCCAATCGTTTGAGTCTTTTTGATAAGTTGCTTTTGCAATAATCAGGAATCTTAAATTTAAAATCAGTTTTTATTATCTCTTCAACAGTAAGCTCTTGAACATTTTATTTACTCATTCTCTACTTCCATTTAAAACCTTTTATTTTCCCGTTACAAAACGTGTAATGTATTCTCTTACCAGTGAATTAACTTTCCAGCCGGGATATTCTACTTTGTCTCGCTGCAAGAAATATGCTTTTGCTTTTTCTGGATTAGCAAGTTTTATCAAATCAGAAAGCTTTCCACCTTCATCAGGATTATCTTTGTTAATGCCATTAGCAATTTGGTTAAACTTTGATACATCCATTCCAAGATTGTCACAGAATTCTTTTGTCTTATTATCCTGCTCATCCTTGGCATACTTCGTAATCAAATCACCCAAAGAGAAATCGTCATCAACATTTAATTTTCCTGTTTGAATATCACTAATAATATTCTTGGCAATTCGCTGATGATCTGCACTTAATTTTGCAAATTCGGAATAGAGTTCTTCCAAAGCCTTTTTAGATTCTTCACTTCCTTCACCTGTTGCTTTAAGGCTGTCGATATAAGCCTTAAAGAATTTCTGAAGATAGGCTTCATCAATTTTATCCATGTGATTTTCAACAAGATGAATATCAAGTTCAAACGGTGGAATTGGATTTCCTCCAGGTCCCGGGCCAGGGCCTGGGCCCCCTTTACCTACTTCAATATATCTCTGAGTTAATGAATCAAAACCACTTTGAGTAACACCAAAAGTAACCTGTTCTTTCATAGTTACAGGGCCTTCTCCTTGAGTAGTAGTATTTGGTTCAGCTTTTCCTACTTCTGATTCTTCAACTGTATATGTATTCTTATCCCAACTAAATCCCTGAACTTTAGCAGCATCAAGATATGCATTGAATTTGTTATAAAGCTTTACGAACTTTGCAACCGTAGCATCATCATCTGGTAACTTAGAGAAGTCTGGAATTCCCGCTTTTACAAACAGATCTTGAATTTCGGAATATGTTTCTTCCATTTTCTTGAGATTACTTGGAAGTTTATTTACAAATACACCTTGTGTATTTTCTCCAGAATAGGTTCTTACAGCATCTTCTACATTTTTCTTCATAATATGAGGCTTTCTGTAGAAATGAATAATACCGTGACGCTTTTCATTACCGAAAATACGATTTGTTCTACTCATTGCTTGGATTAAGTTTTCATAATCTAAAATCTTATCCATATAGAGAACATTTACGTACTTCGAGTCAAAACCAGTAAGCATCTGATTTACAACAATAAGGAGATTAAGATACTGTTCTTTCTTAAGACTTTTGAATGTTTCTTTATGAGCAAGTCGCCAGCTTACATTTGTTTTCATTTGATCATAAGTTTCTAAGGTAAACTTTTCAGTTTTATAGAAATTCTGATTGTAATCTGTAATGATTTCTTTAAGAGCGATTTCTTTTTCTGCTCCATAAGGTCCATCTGTAGAAGGATCAACTAAAACTGTTACTTTTAGATTTGGAGCTTTATCTTTGAATATTTTGTAATATGCAAAAGCCTGTTCTATAGAACTTGTTGCAAAAATTCCATGGAATTTTCCACCGACAGTAACATTGTTCCAGTTCTTTACGATGTCATGTACTACTGCCTGTCTGTATTCATCAGCTTCTTTAGTATCACCTGTGAAATTAGAAGCAGGAATTTCCTGCTCTATTTCAATCATGGTTTTATCATTCAAGTATGATTGGAAACACTTTGTAAGAGATTCATCAGCATAGATCTTATCTTCATCATTTGTTCCACAAGCTCTGTATCCTGCTGCTTTTCTGACCTCATAATCGTCATTTAACAGCTTCATACATGGGTCAAAACCAAGGACATTTCCATCATGAATACCATTTGCTATTGTATATGTAGCGTCTTTGAATTCATCACCGAAAACATCTGCGGTTGTAAATTCTGCAGAACCAGAATCATCTTTTGAATAAATTATTTTTTTGTTTTCTTCAAAAATTGGAGTTCCTGTGAAGCCAAACAATAAAGCATGTGGGAACGATGATTTTATAACTGAAAGCATTGTTCCAAAAGTATCTCTATGAGCTTCATCAACAATTATTACAATTTTCTTTTTGTTGATTTTCTCAAAATCCTTCTTATTTTTGTCATTTGGAACAAGGTTACTCATTTTCTGAATTGAAGTAACAATAAGCTTTGTATTTACACCTGGAGTGTTATTATCAGACAAAAGACGCTGCCATAATTTACCTGTATTTGCAGTATCCTGAACATCCATAGTGTCATCACTAAAGTTCTTATATTCAGTTAAAGTCTGAGTTCCAAGTTCTATACGGTCCAGAAGGAAAATAACCTTATCACACAGCCCTTCTTCACTAATGATTTGTGCAGTTTTGAAAGAGGTCATGGTCTTTCCAGATCCGGTTGTATTCCAGATATAACCACCTGTTTGGAGGCCATCTTCCCATTTATCTTTATGGCTACTTACCTTATTACGAATGGCACGAACAGCATTAAACTGATAGCTTCTTAAAACTTTAAGTGTATCATCTGTTTTGTCCGGCACAGTATAGAATCCAATGATTTCATGAGCCATTGGAATGTAAAGGAACTTATGTATAAATTCTTCCCATTCAAGAACTTCAACATTTCTTTCTTTTGCCCATTTAAATGCAAATTTTTCGTTGAACTTTGTATATTCACCAGGATTTGCAAAATATCGAGTTTCTTCCGGTGTCATGGCAACGAAAACCTGAACAAAGCTAAAGAATCCAGAATAAATGCCTTCACTATGATAAAGGCGTAACTGATTGAAGGCAGCCTGCCATGGAACATCACTTCGTTTTAATTCCAGATGATACAAAGGCATACCATTTATAAGGAGCATCAAGTCGCCACGGCGGTCCCGATCCATTGAAGTTTTGCGTTCAAAAATTGGTTGTTCTGCAATTTGGAAAACAGTTTCACCATCTTGAATTTTTCTGCGGTCATATATTTCAAGATATACAGTTTTATTAAAAAATTCCTTATCTGCCTTGTTTTTGCGAATAAGGTCGATTTGTCTGGAGTTTATAATTCTATTAATTTCACAAGGTGTTTTTCCTCTAATCTTTAACAAAAGATCGTCAATTTCTTCCTGGTTAAGAGGAATATTATTTAGCTCTTTTCTATTATGTTCAAAAATAATGTTTGCCCAGTTCTTAATAAGTTCCGCTTCTGTAGGATACTTCAAAACAGGAGGATAGCTTGCCCCACCTTTCCAACCACAAGCCTGTAACTTTTCTACAACATCATTCTCAAAATCTGCTTCTACTGTATATTTTTTTGTCATAAGAAACTCCCTGTTCCAAATTCATTTTTAATATTTGCAGGACACTTTTTATAAAGATCTGAAATCTTTTTCATAAATGAATTTTGCATTTCTGTATCATTTTTCATCATTTTGTGAAGACAAAAGATAAAACTACCAATTTTTGTTCCATCAATTTGTAATGCCCTCATATCTTGTGTAACTGCTGGAGTTGAATTGAAATTTGAAAATAGTATCTTTCTATGGTGAGCACATTGATTTCTTAAATCTGCTAATGACTTTATAACAGATTTGATTTCTGTTTTTGTAAAACCAAAATATTTGCCAACTTTATCAAGATATTTTACTTTATCAATATTACAGAATAGTTTTGATATTTTTCCAAAAGAAACCACTTCCACCATTTGCCAAGCTGGAGGTGCTTCATAGATATTATTTCCATTTGCATCTTGTCCTAATACTGTGATTCCTGCGTTTTTAAAATCTTTTTCACATTCAATTAATGTTTGTGTATGAAATGATGGATTTTTAAAATTTGAAGAATCAAGATAAAAAAATGGATCTTGTTTATCATTAGAAACTATATATGCAAATGATGTTCTAAAAGATACTTCTGCCCAGGAAAGTGCTTCCATAAGAATCGAACGCAACTCCCGATCAATATTGTAGAATGTAACAACATCATCAAAAGAAAGTCCTGTATAATCATTCTGAACAGATACAAGGGAATTAGCATAATGACAAAAACGGTAGTAATTCACACGGCGTAATATATTTTCAGCTTTTGTTTTATCTGAGAAAGTCATATGCCGCTGTTCAAGAATTGAAACTTGAACTGTTACACTTGTGGCAGGTTTTGCCCAATTTAATGGTTTTTGAATCATATACCATCCTCTTAAATTCTATTTGGGCAAAAAAAAGTCCTCCCGGTGTAGTGCAATAAACGCACTACGGTGGAAGGCACTGTTAGTAACTAATATATCACTAAAATGCCCTTTCGTCAATTCATAATTGACATTTATTTTTTTGTTCTTCCATTCGGAGAACCTTTATATTATACAAACATCTTACTAAGCAATGTCTTTTTAACATTCTGAAGTTTTTCGAGCTCTTGTGACTGTTTTGAAATTAAGTTATCCAAGTTTTGAAAATATGAACCGATTTTTTGTTGTTCGTTTTTATCAATTGGAATTGTAAATATCATATTCTCGACATTCTTAGTTCCTATATTAGGCTGAGCCCCTGTTGCAACAGAACCAATTACTTGTTCCATAAAAAACTCTGTATCAAATAATGATTTATAAAATGGCTTAAAAGTTGTTACATCAGTAAAAATAAATTTACCAACACGCTGATTAATATAAGAGCTTTCTTCTCGCTCATAAACACCAATTTTTCCTGTTGTTGCTCCAGACATGGCTAATAAAATATCTCCTCTTTCGGCTATAAAATCTTTATCAATATCAAATTCAGAATGATAGACAATTTCGTCAAAAGATACTTCTCCATCTTGAATATTTGTAATTCTAATAACAGGAATACCATGATTTATAAAATTTTCAGATTGAAATGCATAACCTGATTTTACCGTTCCAACATTAGAGAATTTTGTTTCCACCCAATCTCCAGTAAATCCCTTAAATCTGATTTCAGGAACAAGACTTCCCTTTTTTGGAAACATTTTTTGCAACATACATTTTTTTAAATTTACAAGTTTGTCATGTTCCTTTTGAGTTGATGAAATAAGTAAATCAATTTGGGAAAACAGATTTCCGATTTTGGTTTGTTCATCAGCTGACGGATAAGCAATAGATAGCTTTGCAATATCGCTTCCATGCAAATGAGAAATAGTTGCACCTTGCGCTTGTTCTGCTAATTTACTTTTATTATTTTCATAAGAAATTGATAAAGCTAAGAACTCCTGTTTCAATTCTTTCGGAGGATATACAATATTTATATCTCCACCTAAGATTATCCCCTTTGCGAGAACAGCTGTTGCCCTTGCAATATCTTCTGGTGTTTCTCCCGATGCAGGCAATATAACTTCTTTACCTGTTGAATAGACTGAACCTGACTGAGGTCGAACAAATTTATCAGATTGTAATAAGACTGTTTTATAGTTTGTATACATCTGTCCATATAAATAGACTGGAGTTCCTTCTGAAGTTAAATCATTCTTCGAATACCCATGTCCTTTTGAGAAAGTACAAATTTTTCCAAGCTTTTTTTCTTCCCATTCCCCATCAAATCCAGAGAATCTTATCTGAGGATTTTTGTTTTTCAATTCTTCATTATTCATCAAAATTACCCTCTCAAAATTTTCTGGAATTCTTCGAGACCCTTTTTATCAAATTCACTTGCAGTAAGCTCATCCATAAGAGTATTTAAGGTCTGTTTTGTTTGTGAAATCTCATTCTGAAGACTTTCATATGTAATACTATATTTCTTTTTTAAGCCTTCAAGACTTTCTATGAGATAATCAATTACATCGTCACACTGTTTTTTAAGATTTTCAGAAAGACCTTTAATCCATTTAATTTCCAGCAGTTCTACAATCTGTTCTTCTGTCAATTTTGAGTATGCTTTCTCAGTTTTTCCATAAAGAGCAACTTCACATTCTGTACAACTCTTCTTTGTTACTTTAAGAGTTGAAACAAGCTTTTCACCTTCGGAAAGAAGAACTTTGATTTCATCTGCATTTTCATCAATTGCATCATTAGCAAGCTTTGTTTTAAGAGCCTTAATTTCTTTTGCACTAAAACTAAACTCAGCATCTTCTCCTAAAAGTTCACAGATATTTTCTGCCTTGGAATTAATCTGATTTTCTGTTGTTTCAATAAGCTTCTTCATCTCCTGGATTTTGTTCCAGTCATCTGTAAGAACGTACTGTTGAATTAACTCAAATGGAAGAACATGTCCTTCACGGCCTTTCTTTTCCTCTTCGCCGTCTTCATTGATTTCAATTACATCATCAATCAACTTGCAGCAATCAAAACCTTCTGACTGCATATATTCCAAATCAAGAGCAATTCTAGTCCAAGAATCTGCCAGACTCTGATAAGAAGTATATTTATCAAGTAAAGGCAATTTATTTAAACGCCCAAAGATATTGTCAGCAATTGTAGATTCTTCCTTTGCAATATTTACATCTTTATAGCCTTCAATAAGTTCTTTCTTGAGATAAGTTTCAAAATCATTAAACGCTTTTTTGTATGTATCTTTGAATGATGCTACATTCTTATGGTTTTTAATTGTTTCTGCAAAATCACAGTCTTTAACCTGCAAATAAGGAGAACCATTGTCATCAAAAAGAGATGCCTTTAATTCTGGAAGTGTTTCCCAATAAAGATTAAGACTTTCAAGTTCAGCTTTTGGAATACCACCAAACATACTTGCGTAAAGGTCATAATCTTCTTCTTTTTCACTAGAATCTACATAGCGAGGAATATTTAAGTTGAAGCTGTTTGCTTTAATTTCATCAAGTTCTACCTTACGGCTATATCCTGCAATAGTAGAACGAGTTGCAAATGTATCAACAATTTTCTTTATATCCTGCTCACGAAGTTTATTGTTCTTGCCAACCTTTTCAAATCCCTTTGAAGCATCTATAAAAAGAATATCAGTATTACTACGCTGCTGTTTCAGAACCATAATGATTGTAGGAATACCAGTTCCAAAGAATATATTTGATGGCAGACCAATAATAGCGTCTATTTTATTATTAAGAATAAGATTCTTTCTAATAGCACCTTCACCAGTAGCAGCACTTCCATTTCCTGTATCTTCATCATTACCACGGAAAAGAACTCCATGTGGAAGAACGATTGTCATAATTCCACCATTATTCAAGTGATACAAATCATGAAGCAAGAATGCATAATCTGCTTTGCTCTTTGGGGCAATTCCATAACCATCATAACGAGGGTCCTGGTCTTTATCTTTTGGATCCCATTCCTGAGAATAAGGAGGATTTGAAACTACAGCATCCAAAGGAAGGAATTCATAGTTACCATTTTCATCACACATAGGCCAATCGTCTTCAAGAGTATCAGCCTGACGTGTATTAATGTTAGCAACCTTAATTCCACGCATAACAAGATTCATACGCATAAGGTTGTATGTATTTCCAATGAGTTCCTGTGCATAATACTGAATAGAGTCTCTATCCATGTATTTACTTGCAGTCTTACCAATATTAATAAGAAGAGAACCTGAACCACATGTTGGGTCGTAAATCTTAAGTGATTTCTTGTCCTTATGATGTTCTGCAATAATTTCACTCATAAGAAGACTTACTTCATGAGGTGTATAGAATTCTCCTGCCTTCTTACCACCATTTGCAGCAAACATACCAATTAAGTATTCATAAATGAATCCCAGTACATCGTAATCTGCATTACGGTCATTCATAGGAATACAACGAATAAGAGTAATCAATTTACTAACTGCCTTTGTCTGAGCTGCAGTATTATCTCCAAGTTTGCCAAGACCAACCTGCAAAGAATCAAAAATCTTATCAAAGAGTTTTTTATGTTTTGGATCAATGTTATGAGTAAACTCAATAAGAGCATCACTTACGTCTTTAATTGAAAAATTTTTCTTTTTAAACCAACTTGTAAACAAGTCTTTATATGAAATGTAATAACCAAGCGATGATTTTACCTGATCAATTGTAGTCTGATCAGAAAGAGCTTCTTTTATATCTTTGTCAGAACAGCCAAGTTCAGTTTTAAGCCATTTTACTTCTTCATCAGAAAGAAAGCGATAAAAGATAAGACCAAGGATATAATCCTTATATTCACTGGCTTCAATCTTATTTCTCATCTTGTTTGCACTTTCCCAAATACGAGCTGCAAGTTGCTGTTTTGTCATTTTTATCCCTCTTATAAGTTAATTACTTTATTATTATAAATAGTCGCGGTGTCAAAGAATGACACTGTAGTTATTTTTCTTCAGAATTTGGAGTATACATTACGCATAAATCTCCAACATCACGATCTAGTGCCTTACAAATTTTCTGCATACTATCCATAGAAATAAACTCACCTTTACTGAGCTTAGCCAGAATGTTAGTAGAAATACCTGCCATTGGAATAAGTTCTGTTTTGTTCTTTATTCCCATCTCAGCAAGACGGTCCCAAAGTTTCTTATAATCTACATCCATAATAAAAATACCCTATCTTCCATTATATCACGAAAACATGAAAAATAGGGTAAAAAAATTCATGAAAAGTCAAAAAAAATTACTTACGTCGCCTATAATAGCCTCTTTTTGAATGTGAACTATATCTTGGAGTTGTATGACTGCCCAAGCTTCTATAAGCATTAACTAATCCTGAAATCGGAATACTAATGCGTGGAAGATATTGTCGTCCAATATTTCCATTGATGAGTTTCCAGTTTTTAGAATTGTAAATCTCATTTACAAGAGCTTCTTTTGTTGTAAACTCAACTTGAGATAAATCAACTTCAACTGCAGGAATTCCCTGTTTTTTTATGATTGCAGCTTTTTCTTCATCAACTTTATGAGTTACATAGATTTCAACAATTACAGGAATTTTTCCCACAATGTTTGGACCATCAGTGATTGGTGTAAAACCTAAAATATCTGGAATTATCCCAAGTTCTTTTACAAGAGATACTTCCTTATAAATTTCACAAGCTGAAAGATATTTACCATTTAGAAATAGAGGAAATATCTTCATTTCTTCAATGATATCCTTTGCAAGAAGATGAATCATTTTCTGATAACCAGTACCACAATCATTGCCACTTACATGAGCAAAATGATGCTCTCTGATTTTTCCATCATTTTTTGCCACCAACGGTTCTATGCAACCTGGACACATACATCCACATTCAAGACCATTTTTCACACTATCAATGTGAACCAACTTATTTTCTGCATTTAAAGCATATGCAAGAAGAGTATTATTCATTTTTAGTTCTCCTCTGCATTCACAAGAACATCAACCACCATAGCAGCAGCTTTCTGTTTTACCTCTTTTTTTGATATTCCTTCTGCAACAAAATCTCCGTAAAGACCTTCAACAGCTACAGTGCATCTCCACACAGGGTTTCCATCCTTGTCATGGTATTCATCAAAAAGATATCCCAATAACATGATGACTTTCTTTTGATTCAACTCATGAAGGACACTTACAGGATTTGTTAAATCCATGGTATCCAGCATTTTTGCAATTTCTAACCTGCATAGATATTTGAAAGCTTTGGCATTGCAATCCAGAAATGACTGATATATTCCATCTCCACTACCGATGAATTTTTTTTCACCAATTGAAACAAAATAATCATACAAGCCAGTTTCTGGATTCTTTGCCGTGCTTTTGAAAGGATGATAAATTCGTGGCGTGAATAAATCTCCTGAAAAAGCTGATAAGTCATACCCTTCATAATGAGGATGAGAATAAATTGGTCGCTCCAACCCAAGTTGATGGGCTTTTTCATTCACCAAAACCTCAAGGTACCCATTGATTGTAGTCATTTGAAGCATGTTTTTGCATACTTCGTCTAACTTATCATTGTTCCATCCTGAATCCACAGCGACAGCACCAATAATGGCTTCAAACAAATCTTCCCTTACAGAAGGACTCTCAAAGGCTTTATTCTGAATATCACTGTTTCCAAGTATGAGAAACTTTTCAAATCCAAAGTTCTGAATACAAGCTGCCAGCATTCTTTTATTTACGATTGCGGACTTAAGCTTTGTAAGTTCCCCTTCACTCTTTGAAGATGTAAATCCTTTTTCTGAAACTTTCCCAGTTTCTTTGTACATAAGTTTTGTTACATACAGATCTAAGATTTCGTCCCCATAGAATTCAAGAACTTCATTGTTTTCAGTTCCCGGATTTTCTTCAGAATACGATTTTCTTGTGAATGCTTGAATCAATAAATTCAAGTTTTCAAATCTGTAACAAATTGAACTCTGGACATAATCCAAATCCACTCTGTTCATAATCTGATCCTTTAAAAGTTATTTAAGCACAATAACCCCTTAGGCATAAAATGAGTAACACTGGAATTTTATGGATAGGATAAAAGAAAATAAGATAAATAGAGTACTAAAAAGCTCCTGATTGCTACACTCAACTTGCATCAAGACATGACAAGCAAAATCATTTTAGCCAGGATTTATTATTCTCCCTGTGCCTATATAAGTAATATAGTATTTTTTACCTCATTTGGCAAATTTGCTCCAGTTCATATTTGCACTCTAAAAAATGAGCGACTTTCCGGCAAAATTATTCACATTTAAATAACTCATCACCAGTTACAAGATGTATATTATTTTTCTTTGCAAAGTCCTTTGCCTGTTCTGTAAATCCGGCCCACGAGAAATACCAGTAATGAATAGTTACATTTCCTTTTTTTTTCAGAAAAGACAAATTTTTTAATAGATGCTTTTCTAAAGCAACATCATTTACTGCACTGTTATGAAATTTACATTCCGCACTGATAAATTCTGATCTTTCTTCATTTGCTGCGATAATATCTACTTCTGTATTTTTATCCCACCATCTACCAATTTGTGTAAATATAAATGAAAGCTTGTGATTATGATTTTGACCTCTAAGCCATTCAATACACACATCTTCAAAACTTGCAGAAGCATACTCATTAAATTGAGGTTCGATAACAGAATCATAAATATTTTCCCAATCTCCAAATTCAAGTGATGACAAATTTGGAAATACAAATCTATACCAGAAACTGAAAAACGAATCTTTTAATCTATACATACCTCGCTGAGCATTTTGCTTTTCTTTTTCCGACGAAAGAACGGGAAACTCTCTTGAAGCAATCCCAAGTTCTACAAGATTTTTAAGATATACCGATAGCTTTCCCTTTTCTATCAATGTAGACTGTTGAATTTCATTAAACGCTGTTTTTCCACTGGCAACAGTCTGAATAATTGTATTGTATGTTCCAGGTTCCCTCAGTTCCTGCCGCATAAGAAATTCTGGTTCTGAATAAAGAATTGCTCCACGCTTTAGAATAGAGTGGCATATATTATCTTTAAGACTTTTTGAATCTTCAAATTGAGAAAGATAATATGGAATTCCACCAAGAATAGTATGAGCAAGAAACTTATCTTTGTTATTCCAGCTTGGAAAAAACTTTGCTGAATCAAAATATGGCATTGAAAGCATTTTATAAATTCCAGTAGAACGACCATACAAGGGATTCTTTTCAGACAGAATCTCTTTTTCAATGTAACTCATGGCACTTCCACAAAGAATAATCATTACATTAGAATTCTTCAATTCTGTGTCCCAAAGTTTTTGCAGAATAGATGGAATTTCTGGATTTCCTTTAGCCATGTATGGAAACTCATCAATTACAAGAATCTGTTTTTTTTCATTCACTACAGATACATCTTTTATAGCAAGAAAAGCTTGTTCCCAATTAGAAAACTCTGTAAGGTATCTTCTTTGAGGAATATCAAACGAAAGGATTTTCTGACTGAAATTTTTTAATTGAGCTGAATCTTCAGTCTGAGTACAGGTATAAAACACAGGTTTTTTATTTTTACAAAAATGAAATATGGTTTCAGTTTTTCCAATTCGTCTTCGACCATATAAAATTACAAGCTGAGCCCCTTTGTCTTCATATTTTTCCTGTAAAAAAGCTAATTCTTTTTCTCGAGCTACAAAATTGTTCATATTATCAGTATATTTGTCAAAACACGATTTGTCAATTCGTATTTTGACAAATAATTCAAAAAAAAGGGAACCGTCCTCCAGACAGTTCCCTTTCTCCATTTCACTCACTTCAAAAATTATTTACTCAACAATTTATTCAAACTCTTAACAAACTCAGCTGGAGCTTTAAGTTCCACGCCTGCAATCAAAAGTGCCTGATCGAGAAGAACTTCAGAAATGTCTGCGATTACTGCTTCGTCGTCTGTTGATTTAATTTTTTCAACGATCGGATGATCACCGTTTACTTCGAGAATTGGTTTTGCTTCTGGAACTGCCTGTCCCATTGCCTTCATCATTCTTTCCATCTGATATGAAGGATCGTTTTCATCAACGACGATACAAGAAGGATTGTCGCCTGTCAAAGTTTTTGAAAGTTTTACTTCCTTAACTTTTTCGCCGAGTGCTTTCTTGATTTTTTCTACAACTGGTTTGAAAGCTTCTTCTTTTTTCTTTGCTTCTTCTTTGTCACCGCCGAGGTCTTCATCACTTCCGGCGCGGTTAACTGCTTTGAGATCGAAGTCTTTGTATTTTCCAAATGCAGGAATTACGATTTCGTCGATGTCGTCTGCCATTACGAGAACTTCAAAACCTTTTGCTGTGTATGCTTTGAGAAGTGGATTTTCGCGGAGATTCTTTTCGTCTGTTCCAGTAATGTAGAAAATTGATTTCTGATCTGGTTTCATTCTCTGGACATATTCAGCAAATGAAGTCCAGTTGTCGTCACCTGTTCCACTTGCATCTGTAGATTTAAATCTTACGATTTCTGCAATTTCATCGTGGTTTGCATAATCCTGATACAAACCTTCTTTCATCGGACGGTTGAACGATTTTACAAATTTATTCCACTTTTCAATTGCTTTCTTTTCATCATCTGAGCGTTTTGCTTCTTCAGTTGCTTTTGCTTTATCAGCATCAGCTCCCATCTTTTTAAATTCGCTCAAAAGTTTTTTAACGGAACTTGAACGGATGTTTTCAAGAATTCTGTTCTGCTGCAAAATCTCACGGCTTACATTAAGAGGCAAATCTTCTGAATCGATGATACCGCGAACAAAGCGAAGATATGTCGGCAAAAGTTCTCTGTCATCATCTGTGATGAATACGCGCTTTACATAAAGTTTTACGCCGCTCTGATAATCTGCCTGATACATATCAAATGGTGCATTCTGTGGAACATAGAACAATGTTGTATATTCCTGTGTACCTTCTGCATGTGTGTGAACATAATGAAGTGGATCAAGTCCGTCGTGTCCGAATGTTTTATAAAACTCGTTGTAGTCTGCTTCTTTGAGTTCTGATTTAGATTTTTTCCAGAGTGCTGATGCGCTGTTAACCTGATCAACTTTTGCTTCTGTTGATTCGATGTTTCCTTTGTCGTCGTATTTGTTCTGATCGTAGTGTAAGAAAATAGGGAATGCAATATGATCTGAATATTTTTTGATGAGTTCTTCGATCTTCCATCTTGAAGCGTAATCTTTTGAATCGTCGTTCAATGACATTACGATTGCAGTTCCGGTTGTTTCTGGTTTATCAAAGTTATATTTTTTTGCTGCATCGCTGTCGCTGGCCACTTCATCGATTTCATACGAGTTAGTTCCATCAGAAGACCAGTGCATTACTTTTCCATCACCTGCAGCCTTTCTTGTATAAACATCGATTTTCTTTGCAGCCATGAATGCAGAATAAAATCCGACACCAAACTGACCGATGAGCGCGCTGTCTTTAGAAGCTTCTTCTGTCAATTTTTCCATGAAAGCTTTTGTTCCAGAACGGGCAATTGTTCCGAGGTTATTGTTAAGGTCTTCTTCGTTCATACCGATTCCAGAATCCTGAACGACGAGAACGTTTGCCTTGTCATCAAATGTGATGTCGATTTTCGGTTCAAACTTGATTGCCTTAAAAGCTTCGTCTGAAACTGTAAGATATTTTAATTTGTCCAAAGCATCCGACGCGTTAGAAACGATTTCGCGCAAAAAGATGTCTTTGTTTGAGTACATTGAATGAATGATTAATTTAAGAAGCTGGTTTACTTCTGTCTGAAATTCATGTTTAGCCATTTTTCCA
>JAGHSB010000123.1 GCA_018066075.1 Candidatus Treponema scatequi | reverse complement strand
GATTCCGCCGCCATAATGTCGCAAGATACGCATAAGTGCAAGCACTTCGAAACCTGCGATTTTACACTGCCCGCTGCCGTTTAGATAAATCAACTACGAGTGATTTATCCTTTTACGGCTGACGGTTCGTTTCAAATCTACGGCTTCTCGTTATTGCACTTATGCGTATCTTGCGGGGGACCTGCAGTCCCCTCGACCCCTTGCTAAAAATTGAGGTGTTCATTTGTACAAAGACAAGCGTGTTACAGTGAGCTTCAGGCTTACGCCAGAAGAAAATGAACAGCTTAATGAACACGTAAAAGAAAGCGGATGGAACAAGCAACAATTTCTTCACATGGCTGTGACATCAAATGTTGTTGTTCCCAAAGATGACTTTCGTGAATTGCTTTATGAAGCACGAAAGCAAGGAAACAACCTGAATCAGATAGCTAAGTCTTGCAACATGGGAAACGTGGTTCAGGAAGTTCCAAGAATAGAAAAAGCATTGGAGGTAGTGGAAAATACATGGCAATCCTTAAGGCTGTTAATCCAAAAAAGTACAAAGCCAAAGGAATCCCAAACATCGTGAACTATGTTTTACGAAAACATAAAAGTTCAATCGCCGGAGAAGATAAACTTATTTTCTCCGGCATAAATGTGGATCCTACACAGGCAGCAGTACAAATGCAGCAGACAAAAGAATTCTGGGGAAAGACCAGTGGCCGTGAATATTATCACTTTATACAGTCCTTTCCTCCAGATGAAGAAATTACAATCAAACAGGCACATGAAGTAACAAGAAAGTTTGTTGAAATGTGTCCTGAGTTTAAGGATTATGAGGTTCTTATCGCAACTCATCACGATAAGGACAATCATATAGACAGTCACATTATTGTGAACTCTGTAAGTTTTAATACCGGCTATAAGTTTCATTACACACGAGGAAAACTTGCTGAATGGAAAAAGAAACAGAATGAGCTGAATATCAGTCTTGGCCTTAAAGCGGCACCCAAAAAAGGATTCACTCATGACGGAAAGAAACGAGAACAGACAATAGCAAATAATCGAAACCTGTGGGCTGTTTTACAAAAGGCAGAAAACAAACAGTGCGAAAGTTACATTCAGAACATTGCATATTCAGTTTTCAAAAATGTAAAAGACTCATGTGGAAAAGAAGAGTTCATTCAGAACATGAAGAAAGACGGCTACACAGTGAACTGGAAAAACAAAAATGTGACATTCATTGATGATAAAAGACTTGCTGCAGGTGAACAGAAAAACCGTGTCCGCCTGAGCAGGCTGTTCGATTATTACAACGTTGATTTATTCAACAAGGAGATGCTAGAAAATGAACTTCGAACAAACATATCAAGAGGAAAAGAAACAGACACAAGAGCAGAAGACCTTAAACGGCAGCTTGGAAGTATTAAAGGTAATGAGCGACCAGTTGATGGAACTGACAACACAATGCCAGAATCTGGAAACTATACTGACTCAGATTTTGAGCAGTGGCAGCGAGAAAACTCTGGAAGCCGACAGGAAGGAACAGAAGGAATTTCTGTACAATACAATTTCGGAAATGCTGGAGAAGAACAAGGCGGAGCTTCAGAACGCTCAGGACAAAATGGAAGAAGTTGGAATGAGTCTGAAAGAGGACCTGGAAACGAAGAGCAAAACATTGACGGAAGAATCGGCACGGACATTCCAAAAAAACGTAGACGAACTTCTAGACAAAGTGGAGTCTCATATTGATACCAGTCTTTCATCAATTAAAATTGCAGAAAGTCGATTAGACAGTTATCTGACAAACTAC
>JAGHSB010000103.1 GCA_018066075.1 Candidatus Treponema scatequi | reverse complement strand
GTGACCCAAAAAAAGATGCAAAAAAAGCAGCTGAAAAAGCAGCAAAAGCAGGAAAAGAATGGACAGCTGAAGATGAAGCAAAATTCATCGAAGGCAAAAACCGCATGGCTCCTGTTGTTAAATACTTTGCAGAAAAACTCGGAAAAGAAGTTACATTCCTTCCAGATGCACTCGGACAGGCTGACGCTATTGCAAAGCCCCCAGAAGGCGAAGTAGCAATGCTGGAAAACACACGTTTCCACAAAGAAGAAACTTCTAAAGACGCTGCAGAACGCGACGTAATGGCAAAAGAACTTGCTTCATACGGAGATATCTTCGTAAACGACGCATTCGGTACAGCTCACCGCGACCAGGCTTCTACAGCTTCTATCGCAAAATTCATGGGATGTGAATCAGTTGGTGGATTCCTCATGGAAAAAGAAGTTAAATACATCCAGCCAATGGTAACAAATCCAGAAAAACCAATGACAGCTATCATCGGTGGTGCAAAAGTATCATCAAAAATCGCTGTTCTTGAAAGCCTTATGAAGAATGCTTCAACACTCATCGTTGGTGGTGGTATGGCTTATACATTCCTTAAGGCACGGGGACACGAAGTTGGAAAATCTCTCGTAGAAGATGACTTTATCGGAACTGCAAAAGACCTTCTTGCTAAAGCTGCTGAAAAAGGTGTTAAAATCCTTCTTCCAGTTGACCACGTAGGTGCTGCAGAATTTGCTGACAAAGATCCAGTTGCGGTAGATGCAGTTGATCTTCCAGCTGAACTTATGGGTCTTGATGTTGGTCCTAAGACAGTTGCTCTTTACAAAGATGCAATTCTTGCTTCTAAATCTATCGTATGGAACGGACCTGTTGGAGTATTCGAATTTGATAACTTCGCAAAAGGTACAGAAGCGGTTGCTCGCCTCGTAGCAGAAGCTACTGGAAAAGGAGCTATGACTGTAGTTGGTGGTGGAGATTCAGTTGCTGCTGTAAACAAGTTCAAGCTTTCTGACAAAATGAGCCACGTTTCAACAGGTGGTGGTGCTTCTTTGGAATTCCTCGAAGGAAAAACATTACCAGGAATCGCTATTCTTGCTACAAAATAACATTTAGGCGGACGCGCGAGCGCGCCGTCTAAAAAATTATGCTCACGACACAGCGGTGCTGTGCGTGTCAAATCGATTTCGAACTGACAGTACTGTGTACTGCAGTTCAAAGTGCAGGAAAACCCTCGGATGAAAGTCCGGGGGCTTTTTTTTTGGGGTAAATTTTTAAAGCAGGGGGACAGACCCCGTGGTTTGTATAGTCCTCATTCCCGCAACACCGGGACAGACCCCGTGTTATGTATAGTCCTCCCTCCCGCATTCCTCCCCCATCCACCAACTTTCTTCTTATATTTACACTTTTCCTTGCCAAGAAATTCCACTTATGTTAAAATAATAGAATGAGAGAAATAGATTTGACCTATGGTTCTTTTGAACCGGCTGGTGGTGCTAAAAGTAAAGATTCTGTCGCAGAAGATGAAAATATCAAAGCTATAAACCGTCATTTTGAAGCTAAGGCTGAGATGGAAATGGATGACGTTTCCATTGTTGCTGAGCTTGATGATGAAGAAAAAGTTTTTGTTGAACCTGACGAATACGAAGAAGAGTCAACTGAAAAAAAGCGCAGAAAAACTTCCATCGGTGCTAAACTTGTTTTTATTATTTCAACTCTCATCATTCTTTCAATGGGATTCATGACAGGCCTTGTTTCGATGCTCGTGACCCGCGATACAAGACAAAACGCCGAGTACTCAAATTTTACTCTCAACGAACGAACTGCAGCCGATGCAGAGTCACGTATCAATTCCATTATTGTAAATGTAAAATTATTTTATGATTTTTTAAATGGAACTTCACAGCCCGCAGACTCAGAACTGACTGACATCGTTTTAGATGAAGATCAGGCAGATTTCGTTCAGACGGCAAAACAGAAATCGATTAATTTTTTCGAACTTAATGCGCAGGTTGCTGCAATTTATTTTGGCAGCAGAAATCAGGTTCTTGTAAATAATGAATTTGCTGTTGCTAACGGATTTTCAGAAGATCTTTTTATTTCATATTTTGATTCTGAAAAAGATTCTGTAGAAAGTGCAAAAAATGGTTTGATGAAAATTCAAAATCCGTCGCCTTTTTTTTCTAATCCGATGATGTCTGTTTTCTTTTTGATTTCTAAAAATGAAAAAGAAGAAGTTGTCGCAGTTGTATTCAATGCAGAAAATCTTGCAGAAAATATTTCAACTGGAAAAGTTAATGAAACATTTGTAGTTAATGACAAAGGAATTGTTCTTCTTCATTCTGATTCCAGCAAGATGATGAATGCAGAAGATTTGTCATCACATCCTTATGTTAAAAAAATGATAAATGCAAATTATTCAAGCATCCAGCAAAAGTATAAAGATTATGCCGGAGTTGAATATCATGCCGTATTCAAGAAAATTACAGATGCAAACTGTTATGTAATCACTCAGATAAAAACATCAACTGTTCTTCAGGCTATCAATGATGTTACAAAGCTGAACATCTCAATGACAATTGCAATTCTTTCTGTTGCAGTTTTAATCATCTGGATCTTCTCAAAAACTTTGAGCATTCCTCTTAGAAAACTTACTGCAATCACTGATGAAATCAACAAAGGTAATTTTAATACAGATCTATTTAATAAATTAAATACAAGACGCCGTGATGAAATCGGTGTCCTTAACCGCAGTACAAAAAATGAACGCGATATCCTTAACACTGTTACAAGTTTGACAAACAAAGGTGTAACAAAAGCTATCGTTACAAAAGAAATTGACTTTGAACCTCACTTGAAAGACATTACGATTTTCTTTTCTGACATCCGTGGCTTTACTGCAATCTCTGACGGCTTTAACAAGCGATTCGGAGAAAAATCTGCTGCAGAAATCATCGGCTTCTTGAACGACTATATGTCGCGAATGGTTAACTGTATTTCGATTACTGGCGGTATCGTTGATAAGTTTGAAGGTGATGCTGTAATGGCAGCTTGGGGCGTTTTGCGTGATGACAATCTTGATTTTGACAAAGATGTTGCAAATCCAGAAGAATATAACCAAAGAAAAGCACGCCATCAGAAACATGTTAAAGAAGATGCAATCAGTGCAATCAAGGCGACAATCGCAATGCGCTATGCACTTATGAAATATAACAAAGATGCAGAACTTTTTACAAAAGCTCATGAAAAAGAACCGCTTGCAAAATATAAACCGCACATCAGAATCGGTTGCGGTCTTAATACAGGTCGTGCAACAGTCGGCTTTATGGGTAGTACAGAAAAAATGGAATTTACATCAATCGGTGACGCAGTAAATCTTGCGAGCCGTACTGAAAGTTCCAATAAGCCATGTGGTACTGACATTCTTATCACTCAGGACACATATGATATTCTTTACAAAGATTACATCAGATGCATGGATAACAGCTATATTCTTTCTGAAGAAAATAAAAAAGATGAAATCATCGTAGAACAGATTCCGGTAACGTTTGAGGTTAAGGGAAAAGGTAAGCAGCATTTCTACGGTGTAGTTAATATGCCGCAGTTTGATATAGGGGAATTTTTCAGAACGACAGATCCAGATTTTATAACAGACCCTGATTGTGCAAATTGTGTCGGACCAAACGGACCAAAGACACTTGCAGAAGTTCGTAAATTACTCGGAATTCCAACGCCAGATTTTGAGAGTGTAAACTTAGATGCAGAAGAAAGCAAAGTTAAAGCGCAATAGTAAAAGCGTTGTCTTTATCATTTCATGTATTCTCATCTGCGGTTTAAGCCTTACATACTTTTTTGTAAATTTAAACAAAACAACTGTCCGAAATGAAAATGAAATTGCAAACATCATTTTTAAGAAAAAAATTGCGCAGAGAAAATTTTCAGACAGCGTAACCTGGGAACGCCTTCAGAACGGTTCTCCTCTTTACAGCGAAGATATCATCAGAACAGACAGTGAAGCTCTGGCAGACATCGTCTTTACTAATAAACCTGTAAAACTTAATCTCGATGAAAATACAATGCTTCAGATTCTTGAAAGTAAAGAAGGAAACCTCAAGTTGAATGTTTCTGGCGGTTCTTTTTCAATTGATACATCAGAAGCACAGGAATCAATCACGATTGATCTCGGAAACGGAAATGTTCTTAATGTTGAACACGGAACAAAAATGAGTGCCAATTCCGGAATGGATAAAAACGGATTTGTAATTCACGAGGGAAGTGCAGTCATTAAAAATGCTGACGGAATAGAAGAGATTTTTCTTGAAGGTGATTCAATCAAAATTGATGACAACGGAAATTTGAAGCAGTTCCCGGTTGCCGTAACAAATCTCAATACAACACAAAAGATTCTTGCTTTTGAATCTGATAAATCTGCCGGTGCAGAAACTGGCGCAGAAACTGGTGTTGAAAGTGGAACTGTTAAAGCCGGCAATACAGTTCGTCTTGAACTTAAAAAATCTGCGGGCACTCAGAATGAGAAAATTATCGTAGAAACTTCAACTGATGAAAAATTTACAAACATAATCGAACGAAAGGAAATTACAGACAGTTCAGTTAATGAAGTTGAAATTAATGCAGAACATCCTGTTGTATTCTATCGCGTTTATTCTGAAGAAAAAGAAGAAGATGCTTACGAAGGAAAAATCGTTGTTGAAAAAGTGATGAAACCAAAATTAATTTCACCACGCAACGGAGCTGTTTTTGCAAGTGTAAATGGAATTCCTGACATTAATTTTAAGTGGAATTGCGGTGATTTTTGCGATTTTTCAAGAGTAGAAGTTTTTAACACAGACGATATGTCAAAAACTGTTTTGACTCAGGATATAAAAGGCAGCACATTTACTGCCAACAGATTTGAAGCCGGTAAATACAAATGGCGAATTACTCCTCATTATTCCGTAGAAGATAAAGGCTTTGGTGAACAGACAGAGTTTAACAGTTTTGAAGTTGTAAAAGAAGAACTTAAAGTAAGACCTGTTCTTTCTCTTCCGCAGCAGGATACAGTCGTTTCACTTGATAACGAATCAAAAGATATTATTTTTATGTGGAAGTCTGATATAAAGAGTTCCACTTATATGCTTGAAATCTCTGATGATGAAAATTTTTCAAATGTGATTTATGAAAACCTGATTTCAATGATGCGCGATGTAGTTCCATTTGCATTAAGCAGTATGCCTGAAAATAAATATTTCTGGCGAGTAACAAGAATCGATGAAAAGAACATCAGATATACTTCTGATCCAAGAAGTTTTGACATTAAGAAATATGTTCCGACAAATACAGAACTCGTTTTGCCTCTTGAAAATTTCAGCGCAGAAACAGATGTTGTATCTGCTTCTCAGTTTCTCTGGAAGCTTTCTGATAAATATGACAGGGCAAAAACACAGAGCGTATTTGAAATTGCAAGCGACGCAAATTTTGACAATATCGTAAAGACAGTTAAAACAGATAAAACTTCTTTAACTGGAATCTCCCTCAATAAAGGAACCTATTTCTGGAGAGTTGCTGCAGTCAATAAAGAAGACGGTTTTGAACTTACAAAGACAACTTACCGCAAAATTGTTGTCCTTGATAAACTTGAAAAACCGCAGATAAAAATTCCATCTGATAATTCCGTTTATAATATTTTTGACGCTAAGACAATGAAAATCTCCTGGGACAATGTCAAAGACGCAGAATATTATAAACTTAAAATCTATGACAAAGAAACAAAAGAACTTGTTTCGCAGGTCGAAAACTTAAAAGAAAGTCAGGTTAATGTTTCGCTTGAAAATGTTGAGGCAGATAAAAAATATATTTGTGCAGTAACTGCATTTACCGAAGAAAAAGATAACAGCCCTCAGCGCGTTTCAAAAACTTCTTCTGTAAATGTTTCGTTTGAAAACATTCAGAAAATTGCGCTCAGCCTTCCGTCAAACGGTTCAAAGATTCCGGGTCTTGCTGCGCTCCGCGACGGAGTTCTCTTTAAGTGGAATCCTGGTAAAGTTTCAAGGAATGCTCAGTTTGTTTTGACCCGCGTTTATTCAAATGGAACTTCAAAAGAAGTCTTCACTTCAAGAAATGACAAAGGTCAGCTCACAGTCAGAAAACTTACCGAGGGAACTTACAGATGGACAGTAAAAGCTCAGTCAGCAAATGGAACTTCGTTAACTCCGAATATTTCATACTCGTTTACTGTTTTGAAAGCAGAACCTCTTGAGTCGCCGGTACTGCAAATTCCATCAAACGAATTTGTCATTGATTCGGCATATCTTAGAAACAACAGAAAAATTAATTTTGAATGGTCAGAAGTTGACGGTGCTACAGATTATCTTTTTGTTCTCTATCAGGTTAATGAAAACGGCTCAAGAAGAAAAATTGCCCAGAAAAAAACATCAGGAACAAAAGTTGTGTTCTCTGATTTGAAGTCACTTGATGTCGGTCAATTTGAATGGCATATAACCGCATTCTCTCATTTGAGGGATGGCTTTGAAGAGCAGAGAAGTGCAGAAATAGAAAGCAGATTCTCTATTGATTTTGGATTACCGGCAACGGTAGAAACAATAGACCCGGGAAGAATGTATGGCGAATAATATCTTAAAAAGAATCGTCATGATTCTTGCGATGTCAGTTTTAAGTTTCTCATTGTTTGCGTTTGAAAAAAAGTTTGAACAGAAGCTTTCATGGAAAGGCGACGAAAACGCATTTGAATACAAAGTAGAAATCGCTCAGGAAGTAATCGAATCTGATGAAGAAAATTCTGAAAAAACTCAACTCAAAATCATCAAGTCCGTCACAACAACAGAATCATTTATCACCGTTAACCTCAATGCAGGTCACTATAAATATCGTGTCATTGCATACGACTTTTTGCAGCGTGAAAGTTCTGTAACAGAATGGAGGGATTTTGAAGTAATCAAAGCTCTTGAGCCGGAACTCGAACTTGCACAGAAAGAAATCGAAGTTAAGAAATATCAGCGCAAGGCAATTAATGTTCCTGTTGATATGAAGCAGATTACAGCAGAATCAAAAGTTGAAATTATTAATGAAGAAACTGGTGAAGTAATTGAAGGTAAAGTTCTTGAAACCGAAACTGAAGAAGGTTTTAAGGTTGTGGAATTTCCAAAAACCAATGATGGTAATTATAAAATTAAAGTAACTAATCCGAGCGGACTTTCTACAGTTACAGAAGAAAGTGTTACAATTAAAACAGAAGTCAAAGAAAAGAAAAAGATTGACTGGCCGATTGACTTGAATATTATGGCAGGTGCTGGTTTCAGATTTGCATTTGAAAATGAACTTAATGAATTTGGTGATGAAAAAGGAATGCCTTTTACAATTGAAGGTAAAATAAGTTATTTTCCTTTTGAACTTGCAATGTTTGATTTTGGATTTGAAGCAGATTTTGATATGCTTAATTTTAGTTATCCTTCTGAAAGTGCAAAAATTAACTTTAGGGCCTATGATTTGATTTTTTCTCTTGCAGCTAGAATCAACTTTATGAATGATAAACTTAATGTCTGCCTTAAAGCAGGTGCCGGAGTTTCAATTTTACAAAAGAACACAGATATTAATTTAGAAAATCTTTCACCAATACCAGATAAAACATTTGGATATCTTTGTTTCAAAGGCGGACTTGGCGTTCAGTACATTCCATTTAAACATTTAATTTTGGAAGCTGGTGCTGATTATACAATGATATTTATTCCTGATTTGCAGATGAATTATATTACTCCATATATTTGTATTGGATTGAGGTTATAGAAATGAAAAAGAAAATTTATTTTTTGAGTGTCATTTTTTCTCTTTTTGCATTAAGTGGAATTTTAACTTCATGTGAAAACTTAAACTGGTTTGCAAATTTTATGGATGATTTGAACGCTTTGAAAGTTCCATTTACGTTTTATAGTGCCGCTGGTGGAACTGGAACTAGTTTTGAAAAAAGCTATATCATTGGAAAAACTATATCAGGCGAACAGCTTGTAAATGATTCAAAAGATTTTATTTTGAAAAAGGGAGCTGACGGTAGTACTCCGTATCGAAGTCATGCTGTGGTGCATGGGTTGAAGAAAAGTTCTGTTAGTAGTGGTGATGATGGAGTTGAAACTGATATTAATGGATTTGTTACGAGTGTTGAGGTAAAAGAGGCGGTGAGTTTTATACCTGTGATTTGGTATAATGCTGAGATTACTTGTATGTATGAGGCTTTAGAAGATCCAGGTGATTATAGCATAAAGGGAGAAAAGTTCTTTTTTGCTGGTGAAGCAGAAAGTCGCATTGTAGAAAGAATTCCTGAAGAAATTCAAAATAAGTATAAATTACCAGGATTTAATTATTATGGTCTTAGTGATAGTAATTCCCAATTTTCAAGCACGCAAATAACTTCCGCATCTATGAAATACGCACGTAAATATATTACTCTGACATTTAATGCAAATGGCGGAAATTTTTCTGGTTCGGCAGTAACAAATACAGTTTCGGGTCCTTATGAGTCTGAAATTTTAAATGCTTCTAGTGGTTCTTATAAAGCTCCTGAGAGGTCAGGGTATACTTTTGTGAAATGGGATCCTCCGGTTCCAGAAACTTTTCCTGCAGATGATGCTACGTTTACTGCGGTTTGGAGTGTAACACCACAGGATATTACATATATGACAGTTAATGCTTGTAATAGCGAAAATCATTTTTTCAATTTAATTAGAAATATACTTTCTTTACCGAGTCAATATACTCCTGGAGAAAAAACAATTATTCCTAATCCTGAGATATTTCTTTGGCATCCTGATGAAAATGATATGCTTTTTGACGGTTGGTATTATAATGAAACTGGTGATACTTTGGTAAAGTTAC
>JAGHSB010000086.1 GCA_018066075.1 Candidatus Treponema scatequi | reverse complement strand
GTATAGACATACTCTTAAAAGCCGGACTTAAACCATCTTACTATAACCTTATGTATGCTCTCTCATATTCAAATAATGTTTCATATTTTAAAAAACTAATTCCATACGTTGATCTTAAAAATGGTGACGATAATTATAAACATGACTTTTTATCTTTCTGCATTTCAAATCCATATGAATTCGATTTTGACCAATCATCACTTTTAATTTCAACACTTCTGGAAAATGGTTTCACTGCAGATACTTTGATTTACGACGAGAAACGCGAAAAAGAATATCCCCTCTTCTTTTTCGTCTGCCTTAATATGTGTTTTTTAAATCAAAAACCGGCAGAAATCTTACTTAAACACGGTGCGAACATTAATGCTCAATATAACGGCAACACAGTTCTAGATATCTTAAACCACCGCACTCACATCAATATAATTAATTATTTGAAAGAACAAGGCGCAAAAGAATCTCCTAACAAAAAGTTTTTAAAAGCCGACGGTTGAAGTTAAAAAAATCCGGATCACCCGAGGGATTTGAATCTCCCGTATGACCCGGATTTTTTTTGCCCGGACACTGCAAGTGATTCGGGCAAATATCAGATTTCTTTTCTTTACCAGATTCCTTTCGAAATCCATTTTTATTAAAGCGGAATATTTCCGTGTTTTTTCAACGGTTTGTCCATTGAAGTTTTTGATTCGAGAATCTCAAGACTTGAAACGATTCTTGCACGAGTTTCTGAAGGTTCGATTACTTCTGAAACATAACCGCGTTTTGCTGCAATTTTTGGAGTCATGATTTCTGTCTTGTATTCTTCAGACTTCTGTGCAATTTCTGCAGCCTTTGAAGGATCTTTCATTTCTTTGGCATAGAGAACTCCGATTGCACCTTCAGCACCCATTACGGCAATTTCTGCTTTTGGCCAAGCGTAAACAAAATCTGCTCCAAGATGTTTTGAACACATTGCGATGTATGCACCGCCGTATGCTTTTCTTGTGATGATAGTTACTTTTGGAACGCTTGCTTCTGAGAATGCGTACAAAACTTTTGCACCGTGACGGATGATACCCTTCTGTTCTTCCTGAGGCCCCGGAATAAATCCCGGAACATCTACAAAGTTCAAGAGCGGAATATTGAATGCGTCGCAGTATCTTACATGGCGTGCAATTTTATCAGATGCATCACAGTTTAATACACCGCCAAATCCCATCGGATTGTTTGCGATGATTCCGACAGTCTTGCCTTCAACTTTTGCAAAACCTGTCAAAGCGTTTGCAGCAAATTCTTTCATTACTTCAAAGAATGAGTCGTCATCAACAACCGAGCTGACAACTGCTCTCATGTCGTAACCCTTCTTGCTTTCTTCCGGTAAAATGGAATTTATAGCTTCGAGTTTCTTTTCATCAAATTTAAAATTTGGCACGACTTTTGTTCCAAAGATTCCGCGCTTAGTTGCAGACTTTGGTTCAAATGGTTCTGTGTCACCATAATAATGTGGAATATAATCAAGAAGTTTTCTTACGTTTTCGTAGCATGATTTTTCATCATCGCACTTCCAGTGAGCAACACCAGATTTCTGCGCATGAATTGCTGCTCCACCCAAGTCTTCTTCTGAAATGTCCATAAACATAACCTGCTTTACAACTTTAGGTCCTGTGATGAACATCTGTGAAATCTTGTCGATTGTAAAAATAAAATCTGTGAGCCCAGGAGAATAAACTGCTCCACCGGCACATGGACCTGCAATAATTGAAATCTGCGGAATGCTTCCACTTGCACGAACATTCTGGTAGAACAAATCACCGTAACCACAGAGAGCATCAACACCTTCCTGGATGCGTGCTCCACCCGAATCGTTAACACCGATTACAGGACAGCGCGCAGCAATTGCCATCTCAATGAGTTCTGCAATTTTTTCACCATGCATAAGTCCGAGTGATCCACCCTGAACAGTAAAGTCCTGGGCATATACTGCAACCTTACGGCCGTTGATTTTTCCAAATCCAGTAATAACGCCATCATAAGGAATGTCTTTTTTATCCATTCCAAAACTTGTACAGTTGTGACGAACGCCTGAATAAATCTCTTTAAAAGAATCCTTGTCGCACAACGCATTGATGCGTTCAATAGCATGAAGTTTTCCCTTTGCATGCTGTTTTTCAATATTGTATTCCATCGATACCTCAAAAGGCCGCAGTCTACGCGGCAGTTAATATATTGTGAATATTAAATTATTTATATACTTTGGTCAATATGACAAAAATTAAAATTTGTCATAAACCAGAGAACGCCCTCTCCAACCGTTGACTGAAAACTTAAAGAAAAATCTTCTGCAGTGATTTTGCTTATTTTATAAGGTCTCTTGATGTATTCTTTTGCGTCGCCTGTGTAAATCAGACTTGTTGCCATCTGGTTTAAAGTCTGCAAAACTGACAGCTCAGACATCAGTACAAATGAAGTATAAACCCTTTTGTATCCGTCTATCTTTTTCTGAGACTGCTCGGTATTCAAGTTTGCAATAATATATTCGTAAATCTCATGGCTCATGTTCTTAATTGACTGAACATTGGAAATAGATACTATTCCGAGGTTTGTGTAGCCTGTAATAGTACCTGTCCCCGCATCAGAAGCGAGATTATTCTTTTCTTTTATTTCTGAGTAAAGCATGTCATCAAGGTAAAGCGACAAAAGCGCATATTTGATGTAGTCGTCAGAACAAGGCTTTGGAATGTTATACACTCCGATAATGTGAGACGAATTGAACTTGTCAGACTTTGTGTATTTAACCTTTTCTGTCATCGAAGCAAAATCTACAGAAGCGATTTTAGGCTCTTTTTTCTTGAAACTATAGGAACCGATTGCGGCAAAGTTTTCGTTTATCTTTGAATACAATGCCTTTACGTCATCATCATTAAAGTTGCCTGTCGCAATAATCCTGATCCTCTTTGCATTCAAAAAAGATTCGTGGCATTTTTTTACGTCGCTGTAAAAAATCTCAGTTTTAGTCGTATATCTTTTAGGCGCAAAATAGATGTCCGATTTCGAAAGTTCCATATAAACATCTTTCAAAAGGCAGTAGCTCGGACTTATTTCTTCGTTGAGGAGGATTTTCTCCTTTTCGTCTACAAGTTCATTGAAAGTCGTTTCATCAAGGGCCGGAATAAGAAAAGTCTCTGCAAATATGTCCAGGACTTCTGCTATTTTCTCTTTCGGACATGTAAATCCGTATTCGCACCAGTCGTTTTTAGTGGAATATGTGAAAACTGCCTGGTCTGTGTACTGAAGGCTTGAAATGTAGAGGTCTGAGTATTTCTTACTTCCGTGCTTCATGAGGTCGAGCGTTAATTCTTCGAGCCCGGTCTTTTTTATGTTTGTGGAATTTGCGTCTGACTCGATAAGGATTCGAAGCCCGGCTTCTTTCTGGTTTACTGATTTCTTGATTATTACGGGAATTCCGTTTGGGAGAGTCTTTTCGGTAAATGAAGCGTAGTTCTGGCTGTAGAAAGGTTCGTCTTCGAGAGTCTCATAGCGCTCGAGAGTGATTGCAGTTGCCTTTTCAGATTGTGTAGATTTACAGCCTGTGATGATTGTCAAAAAAGTGAGGAAAATTGCATGAAAAATCGTGTTTTTTTTAATATTTTGCTTCAATTTGAGTAACCTTTTTCAGGTAGTTTGGTTATTTAAGTATAACACAACAAACAAATGCAACCAATAACTTTTTTTATAAAGTTTCTGTAAACCTCCTTAAACTCCTTTGAAACTCCCGGTCCGTTGGACAGGGAGTTTTTTTTTGCTATTTGAAGTTCAAGGCAGATACAACAGCCGCAATACCGGCACGACCGACGTTAGAAGATTTACCAACGCCCCATACCTGGTTGCCGTCTTCTTTAGTAATCTGAACATAAGCGATGGCCTTTGTATCAGATCCCTGACCGATAGAGTGTTCATGGAACGATGTAATATTGAACTTTGGAGCGGGAGTCTGCTTCATTGCGCTTACGAATGCATCAAGAGGACCGTTTCCGTTTGCAGCAATGGCATACTGTTTTCCTTCCCATTCTACAGTTGCCATTCCGGCTACCTGTTCGTTCATGTCTTCTCCGCGTTCGCCTTCGATGTGGCGTTCTGAGATTTCAATTACATTAAGAGGAGCTTTTGTATTGAGCCAGCGTTCTGCAAAAAGATCGTAAATCTCTTTTGGCAAAAGTTCACGCTGCAAAGTATCTGCGGCTTTCTGAACGACAGCACCGATTGCAGGATGCATTGCCTTTGGAGCACAGATTCCGAAATCGTTTTCGAGAATGTAAGCAGCACCTCCCTTTCCAGACTGAGAATTGATTCTGATGATTCCTTCGTACTGACGGCCGATATCATGCGGATCGAATGTCAAATATGGAACATCCCAGTAAGCGTTTTCGTCCATCTTAACTCTGGCAGCCATACCTTTTCTGATTGCGTCCTGATGGCTTCCTGAGAAAGCGGTAAATACAAGTTCCCCTGAATAAGGAGTACGAGGATGAATTGTCATTCCTGTGAGGCGTGTATATGCTTCGATGAGCATCGGCATGTCCGTAAAGTCGAGCTGTGGATCAACGCCCTGTGTATACATGTTCATTCCGACATTTACGATGTCGAGGTTTCCAGTTCTTTCACCGTTTCCAAAAAGACATCCTTCTACACGGTCAGCTCCTGCCAAAAGTCCGAGTTCGCACTGAGCAACACCTTCACCGCGGTCGTTGTGGTTGTGCAAAGAGATGATGAGGCTTTCACGGTTTGAAATGTGCTTGCAAAAATATTCGATCTGGTCTGCAAACTGATTTGGCAGAGCGCATTCAACAGTTGTAGGAAGATTCAAAATGATTTTGTGATCTTTGTCTGCTGCATCTCCCCATTCTTTAACTACTGCTTCACAAACTTCGAGAGCGTAATCAATTTCTGTTGTAGAAAAACTTTCCGGAGAATATTCGAGGCGAATGTCAGTTCCTTCGCTCATCGAAAGACAAGACTTAACGCAGCGGATTCCGTCGATTGCAATCTGTTTGATTTCATCTTTTGATTTGTTGAAAGTATATTTTCTCTGAGCCGGGCTTGTCGAGTTATACAAGTGGAAGATTGCCTTCTTGCATCCCTTGAGGCTTTCGAATGTTCTTTTGATAAGGTGTTCACGGGCCTGACACAAAACTTGAAGCGTTACATCTTCTGGAACATGGTTTTCTTCAATCAAGCGGCGCATAAAATTAAATTCTGTATCAGAAGCTGAAGGAAATCCAACTTCGATTTCTTTAAATCCGATTTTTACGAGAAGGTCAAAAAACTCAAGTTTCTGTTCGACAGTCATCGGGTTAATCAAAGCCTGATTTCCGTCACGAAGGTCTACAGAACACCAGATTGGTGCTTTAGTAATAGTTTTGTTCGGCCAGTCTCTTTCTGTCATAGGGACTGCATCAAATGGTCTGTACTTTCCATTAATTTTCATAAAAGTTCCTCCACGAACTCAAGTTTTTATATTACGGTCTGTTTTTTTTTCAGCAGTAAACTTTATATAAATGGAACCTGATTTTACCAAATTCCACTTATAAAAAAAGGACTGCCGCCAAAGAGCAACAGTCCTGTAACTTACGATTGTTATAAATATAACTTACCCAGTACCATCATCTTCGGCTATTGTGAGAATCGCTTAATAGTAGTAGTGCTGTTAAATAAGTCATAGTTAAGTTTTATCGTATTATTAAAGTTTTGTCAACATAAAAAAACGGGCACCGTAAGTGATGCCCGCCTGTATGAATAATCTTTTCTATTAAAAAATTAAAGTCTTTAGAACTGCCCGCGATTCTAGAGATCCAAAATTACTCTTAAATCGAGGTTGAACGATTCTGTCTGCTCGCGAAGGATGCGCAAAAAGTCGATGTCACCGATTGTTCCAAGAACTGCATCCATCTCGGCCTGTGATTCGTATGTCATTGCACGGAACGGATCTGTGTAGTCTTTCTGTCTTGAGTAGATTGAATCCTGGTACATGTCAGTTGAGACGATTGTTACATCCCCTACGATGTCTGCCCAGATTTCTGAAGTGAACTCGAGAACAGAACGGCTGTAAAGTTTTTCGAGAATGTAAAGTGAATAGCGTACTTTGTAAAGTTCGTAATTCTTTTCACATGAATCGTAGTATGCGTGAACTTCGTCCCATGAATTGATTTCGTGTGCTTTGATTTTATCGCACATCTGATTAATCTTGATTTCTGGAATTACCTGGCCGCCGACATTAAGCCATTTTTCAAAGAGTCCGATTTTTTCAATTTTTTCGAGAACTTCTTTTGAGAACTTCGGATAATTGTTTGACTTGCAGTATTCAACGATTGAACGTGCTGCAAAATATTTCAAGATTTTTCTGTATTCTTTGTAAGCTTTTACAGGTTTGAAAATTGTTGCACCGTATTTTTTCTGACAGTCAGGATCAAAAAGAGTAAAATCTGCATCTGTATTCTGATGAAGATAATCTTTTGCTGCCTGAAGCTCTTCTTCTTCAGTTGATGCCTTCATTACAGATTCTTCACCGATTTTCTTAAGGTAATCTCTTGTAAGAAGAATGAGTCTGTCGAGTGCTACGAGGACTTCCTGCATTGCATCCGGTGCAAGAGGATCTGTTTCGATGTTCTGAACTTTAACTGCCCTCTTGTCGCGTTTTTTAAATTTGTAATTGTTTCTTGCAATCGCAAACATGTTAAAGAGGAACCAGTAAGCAGGAATGATTGTAACAGGTTCTCCTTCTGCCTTAAATGCGCAGAGTGAGAACGGATATGTAATGTTAAGTTCGTGCTGGTAAGAACCTTTTGCAACGAGAACAAATGATGCAAACTTTGAGTTGTGCTTAAAGTCAGAACAGAGTCCCGGCCAGAATCCACGTCCGGCAAAGATTTCACCGTCAGGGCTTCTTGAGTTGTGGTTACTTCCGATTGTAGCGCCTGATGCGATGTTCGACTGTCCCTGAATTGTCGAAGCAATAAGGAATGATGAATTGTGATGCTGTTCGTGGAACGGGAAAACAAGGTTGTTCAAGATTTCGCAGCACGAAACTGTAGAGTTGTCGCCGAGAACTGAGTTCAAAAGTCGTGCACCATATTTGAGCTGACAGTTGCGTCCGATTACAAAGCGTACAGCAACAGCCTGATAGAAGATACGGCAGCCATATCCCATAATTCCATTTACAAGCTCAACACCTTCGCCGATCTGGCTTTCTTCTTCTTCGCTTGAAAGAACTGTGATATTTTTGAGTTTGAAAGCACCTTTGATGTAAGCACACTTTCCGATTTTTGCATCTTTTAAAAGTGTTGTATTTTTGATTACTACTTCATCATCTACAAAACCGTATGTATCAAGTTTTTTTGTATTACCGACTTCTGTGAGTTCGATGAAGCGGTTCATGAGTTCTTTGTCAGATCTTCTTCTTGACCAGAGGAAAGCATCGGCTGCAATCATCGATTCAAAAGGCAAAACTGCGCGGTTGTCATTTTCATTTGCAACGCTGATCCATACGCGAACGTCTTCACTTTCGCCTTCCTTTAACCAGCCGTTTCCAAACTTTGAATGTTTTGTACATGCCATTTCCTGAATGTTGAAAAGAATGACACGGTTTCCGATTCTATAGTTTTCAAGATATTTTACGTTTCTGATTACACAGTCATCACCTGTAATTACATCTTTAAGGCATGAACTGTAGATACCTGTCAAAAGTTCAAGGTCATGAAATTTCAATGAGGCTTTTTTGATGCGCCCTAAAATAACGAAACCTGAAAAGTGGGAATTATGAATGAGCTCAACATCAAAGTCACCCGGATTTTCAGGTACTAAAACATTGGACCAGTCATCAAAATCTGATTTGTTGTGATTTTTTAAAAGGATGAAAATTTCATCTTGAGTAAGATGACGTTTCTTGACATCTGTTCCACTAGGGAACACCACGGTACTTATTTCATTTTCAATAAATTTAAGGTTCACCATGGAATTATATGTTAGTGTAAAATGTTGAAAATTTCAATATTTTAGTTTATTGTAGAAGTAGAAATTTGCAGGTGGAATATAGCAATTCCGCGTTCAAATTATTAAACAGACAAGGTTAATACAGTATGACAAACGAAGAATACGAAGCAGAAAGTGAAAGACTTACAAAGGCAAAAAAAGGATATGATTTAAACAGAACTATCTGTACAGCTGTAATCATTTACGTATTATACATGATGTTCAAAGATGACGGCCTTCATACAACTCCATGGTACATTCTTTTAATTCTTGCCATATTTGCAGCAGGTGCCCTTGGAATCCTCATTTTTGACTGTCTCAAAATCAAAATAATTACACAGCAGATAAAAAATCTCGAAGAAAGAGCTCCAGAAAAACTAGAAGCAGAAAATACAGACAACTGATTTTTATCAAATACAAAATCAAAAAAAATCCGGTGGGCTAAATGAGTACTAACAACGTTTACACATTTGAAAAACCTTCTCAATCAGGAATCAACTGGTTTACACCTTCAATCGGAGTTTTTCTCTCGCCTACAAATGTCGGAATCGTAGCAGTAGATTCTAAAACTGACAGATCACTCAAAGAAATATATCTCATCGATTCAGGTCCTGACTCAAGAATCGCAGAAAAAATTTACAGTGCACTCAAAAAAGAATTTTCAAATTTTAAAATCAAAAAGATAATCGACACTCATTCTCATGCTGACCACTGTGGCGGAAACAGATTTTTTAAAGACACAGACGGCGAAATCGAAATCTGCGCAACAGAAATGGAAAAGTCCGGAATCGAATGCACGCTCAACCAGAGCGCAGTCGCATACGGCGCAAACCCTCTCCCGGAATACCGCGTTCCATTTTACGAAGCCGAATGTTCAAAAGTCGATACAGTAATTTTGCACGATGCAGTTTTTGATGTCAGTGATGACACAGAAATCAGATGCATTCCTCTTCCTGGCCATTACTATGACATGGTCGGAGTTTTGTGCACCCAGAAAAACGCGGGCACTTCAGTCTTCTTCACAGCCGACGGAATCTTTACTCGCGGAATGCTTTCAAAATACTGGATCCCGTTTGTGTTTGACATCGGGCAGTTTAAAAAAAGCCTTGCCGTAATCAATCAGACAAAGGCAGATTTTTATGTTCCAAGTCATGGAGAAGTTTACACAGAAATCAATGCACTTTATGAACTCAACATGCTCAGCGTTTTACAGAATGAAGATGCAATTTTACAGGCAATCAAAGATGAACCGAAAACTCACGAAGAGATTTTGAAATACGTTGCAGACCTCAACAACATTCCGATGAGGCTTTCACAGTACATGCTCATCGGAAGCACGATCAAATCATACATCACCCATCTTTATGAATCAGAAAAAATAAAATGGCACTTCGTTGACAACCGCATGGTATGGGCAATTAAATAAAAATAATCCCGGATGATTTCCAGGATTATTTATTTTAAACTGAATGTAATATATTCTTCTGGATTACAACCGCCATCCAGATTGTATTTCTGGATCTCTTCTCTACTTCCAGCTTTCGACGATAACTGTTCCACTTGAAGTTCCGAGGCGGTCGGCTCCGGCTTCGATTAAATCTTCTGCTGTTCTTGCGCTGCGGATTCCGCCGGCTGCTTTGATCTTCATTGATTTTTTTACAGTTTTTCTCATGAGCTCTACATGGTGAACGCTTGCTCCGTTCGGGAGAGCTGTTCCGTCGAGGGCTTTTGGAGTTCCGAATCCTGTTGAAGTTTTAACGAAATCTGCCTTTGCGTTTTTGGCAGCGATACATGCCTTTACGACTTCTTCGTCTGTTAGGTAGCATGTTTCAAGGATTACTTTTACAGTAATGTCTTTATCTTTTGACTTTCCGGCTTTTTTTGAAGCATCAACTACAGCCTTGATGTCCTGTTCTACAAATTCCACATTATCATTTTTAAGCTCGCCGATATTGATTACCATGTCGATTTCGTCAGCGCCCTTGATAACTGCATCTTCTGCACCGTAAGCCTTTACTACAGTAGTATCAGCTCCGAGTGGAAATCCGATAACTGTGCATACTTTTACACCGCTTTTTGCAAGGTGATCTGCACAATATGGAACGTAAGTCGGATTTACGCAAACCGACGCAAATTTATAAGTTTTAGCTTCTTTACAGAGCTTACGGATTTCTTTTGTTGTCGCACACGGATTAAGCAAAGTGTGGTCAATCATTGCTGCAACCTGTTCTTTTGTCATAAAAAACCTCGAATTACTATGATTTCTATTGAATATAATATACTTCGTTTCCTGAGAAAAATAAAGTTTTTTATTGATTTTTGACACTTT
>JAGHSB010000007.1 GCA_018066075.1 Candidatus Treponema scatequi | reverse complement strand
TGCAACTTGAGAAATCTCTTCATCTGATAAAGATTTCCCCTTGCCTATAAAAGCTTCAACTTCTGACAATGTTGCCTGACAGTTGTGCTTTTTGAGAAATTCTTCAACATTTTCGGGCTTTACTGCCAACAATTCTTTCTGCAGTTCCTTACTGGCCATTACTTCTTTACTGAATTCTTCAAGTTTTTTCATAATTTTTAATTCTCCGGATTTTTTCAGCTTTTATTGGATTATACGACAAAACCCGTCAAGTGGCTACTTTAGAGGTGAAGAAATGATAAGAGTGCTTCTGATTCCTGTGTAATAAGCTGGAAACAAGAAAGGTGATATGGTAAACTTTTTTCAATGAATATAATTAAAAAGCCTTTACAACCTAAACAAATACCGGATTTTGTCAGTTTTATCTCGTACTTGCAGGAATTCAAGCAAAATCCCGCTCTATGTGACGACAACAGGACTTTGACCTATGAAGAGTTTTGTTCTCAGGTACTTAGAAAAGTTAAATTCATTCAATCGCTTAATTTACCAGCTCAGACCAATATTGCCATATTGTCAGAAAATTCAATAGAGGTAGTTGAATTGTTTTTAGCAATTCCGGCTTCCGGAAATATTGTTATTACCCTGCCTTCTACTTTGGATAAAACTCAGCTTGCAGTAATGATTGAAAAATTTGATATTAAGGCAATTTTTACAGATAAAAATGAGCAACTGCAACTTCAGGAAAAGAAACTTCTGGTTTTCAGCTGCATGGAATCTTCTGAAGATGAAGCAACCTTAACACCAATAGCTCCTGATACCCCTGCTGTTATTTTTCTGACAGGAGGTACAACCGGAGAACTGAAGGGAGCCTTGCATACACATAGCTCAGTTCTTTTTGCGGCTTTTTTATCTTTATATCTATATCATGACCACTATGGGGCATTGGATGGATTTGCATATAAAAGAGTGCTGCTTTCACTTCCCTTGTTTCATGTAATGGGTATGACTGATTGTATTTTGTTTACATTATATTCCGGTTCTTTTGTGTATGTTTGCCCTGATGTTAAAAACTCTTTGGCCAAAATTCCTTCTTTTAAGCCGGAAAGACTTATTCTTGTACCGGGGATGGTTGAGATTTTACTAAACTTGGCAGAAACCAATAAGGAGTATTTGTCTTCTGTTACATTCATCATAACAGGTGCAGCTCCTATGAATAATGACTATGCTGCAAGAGCTGAGAAACTCGGAATAAAGCTTGCTTTGGGTTATGCTTTAAGTGAAACTTCAGGAGCCCTTATTGTAAACTTTAATTGTGATGTCATACCTCATGCGTCCGGACCGATAATTGGTCAACTTAAATGTAAATTTGTAAATAACGAGCTTTGGATTAAATGCCCCAATTTGATGCTGGGATACTACAAAGACCCGGAGCTTAATGCAAAATCCTTTGAAGACGGCTGGTTTAAAACCGGAGACTTGGCAAAACTGGAAGAATATAAAGGAAGACAGTATCTGGTCATAACGGGAAGAAAAAAGAACCTTATTATTCTTTCAAACGGAGAAAACGTATCACCTGAAGAATTAGATAGACTGTTACTACAGCACAAAGAAGTTAAAGACTGTCAGGTTAAAGTAATGACAGTGAACGGAAACGAAGTAATAGGAGCGGAAATCATACCCGACTCAGAGGTTGAAGGCAAAGAAGTATTTGACAAAATAATTGAAGATATTAATAAGAATCTTCCTTCTTTCAAACAGATAAGGACTTACAAAATAAGAAGACTCGAGTTTGAAAAATCATATGCCATGAAAAAAGTGATAAAAAGAACGACCCTTTAAGAAGCTTCACTAAGGGATTTTTTCAAATCCTAATCGAAAACGGCATGGTTTACGTCCTGTAGACTATCGGTGCCTTGCTTCTGATGAATCCATCATCCTCCATAGGCAGATACATCTCGGGAACCAGAATGGCTGAGAAACTCTATAAGAGATAATCATATAAGAGCTGCACAGGTTTATTCGAGTATAGATTCAGAGAAAAAAACTGAATAATAAGATACGTTATTTTTGCTAGTTGTTTGAAAATAAAGCTTTTTCTGATTTTGCAATGAAATAAGACACAACTATTCCTCCGGTAACGTTTATTGCTGTACTTGTCATAGAAACAAGTGAATAAAGTCCAATCACCAGTGAAATAGCTTCTGCAGGAATACCTAGTGCAGAAAAAATTACAGCCATGCACACAAGACTTCCGCAAAGGAAGGTATTACAATTGACAAGTCATTTATCGTGTTTTGTATCAAAAGCATAGCACTGATATGTCTCCTATTGTATTTAAGAAACACAAATTTGAACTTTTATCTAGCGACACTAAAAGTAATAGAAAAAAGGGTAGGCGTTAAGAGTAATTAATGACCATATATTGGCCATTCATTGCCACATATTCTGCAAAAGGCCATCATGGAAGGCCAGTTTACTGTATAAGTATCTCTTGACCCGCAACTTGGACATGTTGGATTGTCCGGAATTGAGAAACATCCTCCTGATACAGCATCAAGATCCTCGTCGGAAAGCTCACTCATTGAATCAAGCCTTTTCTGTTGCTCATCTGTAAGCTTGATGTCATTCTTCTGTACGTAATCTAGTATTTGTTCTTTCTTTGTCTTAGGT